>DATKDW010000043.1 GCA_035512495.1 Acidimicrobiales bacterium | reverse complement strand
CAGGGCGGCACCGATTCCCGAAGCTGCACCAGTGACGAGGGCCGTCTGGCTCGTGAACGCTCCCATCGGCAACAGCGTGGCACCGTCGCAGCCGCCCCGCTTGCTGCCGGTTCTTCTTGCATCAAGTCGAGCCCCGTCAAGGACGCGAAGCGCACCGAGTTGGGATTACAGGGCGCCCCGGCTGGGGCACTCCGTCTCCCCCACCTCAGCGATGTCCCGCCGACGGGCCGGCGGTGCCCTTGTCGATCGCGGTGTTCGCCGCGGTCACCTGGGCCTCGCTGTAGGTCATCGTTCCTCCCGGAGCGATGCCGCCAACTTGTCCCGGATGCCGACCTCGCCGACGAGGTCGATGCCTGCGGCGAGAGGCACCGTGATCAACACCCGGCGCACGGGCCCCTGCGCGCCCTCCAGCCGCAGGGACCCCCCGCGGTCGACGGTCTGCCAGTGGTGGTCGACCAGGACGCCGACGCCGCGGACGTCGAGGAACGCCAGCCCGGAGAGGTCGACCACGACGTGGTCGACTCCCACCCGGCGCAGCTCGGCGAGGGCGGCGGAGAGCTGCGGCGCGGTGGCGATGTCGAGCTCCCCTGCCAGCCGGAGCACCACCCCGCCCCCGTCGGCATCGACGTCGACCTCGATCCTGAAGCCGTCGTGCAACCAGGCGAGATCGCTCGGCCCGGCGGGGACGTCGACGGCGCGCATCCGGCGGAGGGCATCCTCGATGGTCGGGCAGATCTGCAGCGGGTGGGCACGGCACCAGCGCCTCAGGATCTGGAGAGACGTCCGGCGACGGCAGACGACGAGGAGGCGATCGCTGGGACGAGACGAGAGGAGGCCCCCGAGCAGCTCGCGCACGGGAGCCGGCGACACCAGGGTCGCCTCGGTGAGGTCGAGGATCAAGGTCCCGTCGGGTGCGAGGGGGGCCAGCTGACCGACGGCCGCCACCACACCGTTCGCATCGACGGGACCGCGCACGATGACGATCACCGCCTCGCCGAACAGGCGCACCGTGACGTACTCGCTCATCCCCCGCCTCCCGCCTGCAGCGCAGCGACCGCCGGCGCTCGCACGGGGGCCCCGGCGCACAACCACCAGCGAACACCCGCCCGGACCAGGAGACCCATGGTCCAGTTGAACCACACCTGAGGACCCGGCACAACTGGCAAAATGGCCCTTCCTGCGGCGATTCGTCCCTCTCGCGGCCCCACGCGGACCCCGTCCGAACGGACCACCCGCGCCCGTGGGAGAGTGGGGCCCATGGATGCCGCCGCCGCCGATCTCGCCCTCCTGCTGCTGCGGGTCGTCCTCGGCGTCGTCCTCCTCGCCCACGGCGTCAACCACATCATCGGCGGGGGACGGATCGCCGGGACGGCCCGCTGGTTCGAGAGCCTCGGCATGCGCCCGGGCATCATCCACGCCTGGCTGGCCAGCATCACCGAGGTGGTCGGGGGGGCGCTGCTCGTCGCCGGCCTCCTCACTCCCCTCGCCGGCGCCGCCGTCGTCGGCGTGATGCTGGTGGCCTGGGTCACCAACCACCGGGGCAACGGGTTCTTCATCTTCCGACCGGGCGAGGGCTGGGAGTACGTGATGGTCCTCACGGTCTGCGGCCTGGTGGTGGCAACGCTCGGCGCCGGGAGCTGGTCGCTCGACCACCTCCTCGGCCTGTTCGACCGGCCGAGCTGGGCCAACCTGGCGATCGGTGCCGGCGCCGGCGCCGGCGGCGCCGCCCTGCTCCTCGCCACCTGCTGGCGCCCGGCGGACGACGGGAGCTGACCGGCGGCAGGGACCTTCGACCCCGGCCCCTCATGACCGGCGACCCTGACGACGAGGGGTGAGGGGGGCCACACTGGCCCCATGAGAACCATCGTGATCGGCTTCGAAGGATCCCCTGGCGCAGCTGACGCCCTCCGTTGGGCGCACCGGGAGGCGGCGCTGCACGACGCCACCCTCACCGCCGTGATGGCGTGGTCGTACCTGGGCCAGCTGCACGCCGACCCCGACGCCGACTTCGACGTGGACTACGACGAAGAGAATGCTCGCGCCACGCTGGACACGTTCCTCGAGCGGGTACTCGGGGCCGAGGACGCCGCCGGCGTAGAGCGCCACGAGGTGAGCGACGTCACCGCCCGGGGCCTCCTGGACGCAGCCGAGGGCGCCGACCTCCTGGTGGTGGGCGCCCGAGGGCTCGGCGGCTTCAAGGGCATGCTCCTCGGCTCGGTGAGCCAGCACTGCCTGCACCACGCCACCGGCCCCCTGGCGATCATCCGTCCGCAGGCCGGCGACCACGCCCCACGAAATCGGATCGTGGTGGGCACCGATGGGTCGGAGGACGCCGCGCCAGCGCTGCGGTGGGCGCTCGAGGAGGGCCGCCGACGCAACGCCACGGTCACCGTCCTCCACGCCTGGCACATGCCCTACATCGGGGGTTCGCCATGGGTGGTGGGCTCCCTCGACTCCGAGCTCTTCGAGAAGACCGCCTTCGGGGTCATCGACACCGCGCTGGCCGACCAGGACACCTCCGGGCTCCCGGCACCGGTCCACCAGCGGGTCGTACACGGATCGGCCGCGTCGGCGCTGCTCGACGCCGCCGAGGAGGCGGACCTCGTCGTGGTCGGCTCCCGGGGACTGGGCGGTTTCACCGGCCTCCTCCTCGGGTCGGTCAGCCAGCAGGTCGCCCGCCATGCCACCTGCCCGGTGGTGGTCGTCCCGACACCCCGGGACTGACACCCGGACAGGGAGGGGCGGGGATCGGTGGCGATCCTCGCCCCTCGTGGCGCGGTCCGTGCTAGCAAGGGCTCACCGCCAGGAGGGGAGCGGCCGGTGCACCAGACATGAGCGGCCATGACGCCGAGTTCGAGCGCGCGGTGGCCCTCCTCGAGGCTGCCGAGGTGCCTGCTCTCGCCTGCCACGTCCACCCCGACGGCGACGCCCTCGGCTCGCTGCTGGCGATGCACCTGCTCTGCGAGTCGCAGGGACGCCGTCCCGTGTCGTCGTTCCCGAGCCCGTTCTCCGTGGCGCCGCACTACCGCTTCCTCCCGGGCCTCGACCGCCTCACCCCGCCCGGGCGCTTCCCGGCCGACCCTGACCTGCTGGTCACCTTCGACGTCGGCAACGTCGGGCGCATGGGCGACCTGGCGCCGTCGATCGCCGCGGCGAGCGAGGTGCTGGTGCTCGACCACCACGACGACAACACGCGCTTCGGCTCCGTCAACGTGGTCCAGACCGACGCCGCCGCCACCGCCGTGGTCGTCCGGCGCCTGGCCTCCGCCCTCGGCTGGCCCCTCACCCGCGACGCCGCCCTCAACCTCTACGTCGGCCTGCTCACCGACACGGGCCGGTTCCAGTACCCCAACACCACGCCCGACGTCTTCGTGCTGGCCGAGGAGCTCGCCGAGTTCGACCTCCCGCTCGCCGATCTCACCCGCGAGCTGTTCGAGAAGCACCGCTTCGCCTACGTCCGCCTGGCGGGCCTCGCCCTTGCCCGTGCCCAGCTCGACGAAGGGAACCACCTCGTGGCCGCGTGGCTCACCGCCGAGGAGCTGCGCGAGCACGGCGTCGGCTTCGACGAAACGGAGGGCTTCATCGACCTGCTGCGCCGCACAGCCGAGGCCGAGGTCGTGGTGGCACTGAAGGAGGCGCCGTCGGAAGGGTTGCGGGTCTCGCTCCGCTCCCTCGGCGGAGTCGACGTCGGCGAGGTCGCCACTGCGCTCGGCGGCGGTGGCCACCCGTTCATGGCCGGGTTCACCACGCAGTCGTCCATCTCGGAGACCCTCGAGCGCGTGCGCGCCCTGGTCCAGCCCGGCACGGACTGAGCCTCGTCGGCTCCCGCGCCCGGATCCGGTCCGGGATCGGCGATGATCGAGCGATGCAGCAACCGTCCCCCCACACTCGTCGGGCTCTCGTGGCGCTCGTCGCCGGCATCACCCTCGCCGGCCTCGCCCCCCTGGCACCCATCGCCGCCACGCAGCACGGCGGACCCACGCTGCGGTGGGAGCGCACCATCGGCCTGGTCCGGGAGTCGTCACCGGGCGTCGCCGACCTCGACGGCGACGGTCGTCCCGACATCGTCGTCGGCAGCCACGACGGCCGGGTCAACGCCCTGCGCGCGAGCGACGGCGGCCTCACCCCGGGGTGGCCGCAGCCCACCGGCCACCCGATCAACTCGTCAGCTGCGCTCGTCGACACCACCCGCAACGGACGCCCCGAGGTCCACATCGGCAGCGGCACCGACGGCACGTCCGGCGGAGGGCTCTTCTCCTTCCGCGCCGACGGCCACGTCCGCTGGCGCTACTCGGCATCCGACCGCGTGTTCCCGAGCCCTTCCATCCACTCCACCCCCGCGCTCGGCGACGTGACCGGCGATGGGCAGCTCGACGCCGTGGTGGGATCGCTCGGCTTGGAGAGCGTCCACGCTGTCGACCTGCACGGTGTCCGGCTGCCGGGCTTCCCCTTCTACACCGACGACACCGTGTTCTCCTCCCCCGCCCTCATCGACATCACCGGCAACGGCCGCAACGACATCGTCATCGGCGCCGATTCCAGCCCGGGCCCCGGGGCTCACATCGACCACCAGGGTGGCCACCTCTGGGCGCTGACCGGCGCGGGGGGCGAGATCTGGCGCTTCCGCGTCGACGACATCATCCGGGGAGCGCCCTCCATCGGCGACATCGACGGTGACGGCCGGCCCGACATCGTCTTCGGCGGTGGTGACTACTGGGGCGGTGCCGACTCGGTGAAGGTCTGGGCCCTCGAGCTGGACGGCCAGCTGAAGCCCGGCTGGCCCAAGGTGACCGACGGGGTGACCAACGCCTCGCCCACCCTGGCAGACCTCACCGGCGACGGTCGTCTCGACGTGGCCATCGGCACCTTTGGCAGCAGTCATGGCCGAGGCGCCGGCGGTTCGGTCTACGCCTGGAACGGCGCCGGCCAGGCGCTCCCCGGCTATCCCCGCGCCTCGGGCGGCGGGGTGGTGCTCGGCCAGATCGCCACCGCCGACCTCAACGGCGACGGGGCCCAGGACCTCCTGGTGCCGACGGGAGGCGCCGTCTTCGCCTACACCGGCCGGGGCGGCCACCGGCTCTTCGCCCTGGCTGAAGGGCACGGCATCGGCTTCCAGAACACCCCCCTCGTCGCCGACCTCGACGGCAACGGTCACCTCGACATCGTGGTGGCTGGGTTCCGTAGCGGGGACGGCGTCGTCCAGCGCTACGAGCTGCCGGCGGCGGGCGAGGTCGGCCGCCTCGCCTGGCCCCAGTTCCGACGCAACGCCGCCCGCACCGGCACCATCCTCACCCTGGCCGAGGCTCGGACCACGACCGCCGCCTGCCCGCCGGGGGAGGTGCCGCCGGGCGGGTTCACCGACGTCGACCCCGGCAACGTGCACCGTCACGCCATCGACTGCATCAAGTGGTGGGGGGTCACCGAAGGCCAGGGCCCCGGCATCTACGGGCCGGCGAACCTGGTGCCGCGCGGCCAGATGGCCACCTTCATCGCCCGCACCATCCTCGAGTCGGGCGGCACCCTCCCGGAGAACCCGGAGGACCACTTCACCGACGACGACGGGCACCCCCACGAGCACAACATCAACCGGCTGGCCGAGGTCGGGATCGTCACCGGCGGCAACGACGGGCGGTACCGCCCCGACGACCGGGTGAGCCGCGCCCAGATGGCGACCTTCCTCGTCCGGGCCCACGACCACCGGGCGGGCCGTGCCCTGCCCACCTCGTCGATCGACTACTTCGCCGACGACGACGGCGACACCCACGAGGCCAGCATCAACAAGGCTGCGGCGGCGGGGCTCACCGGCGGCACGGGTGACGGCCGCTTCCGACCCGCGGCATCCGCACCGCGCGACCAGATGGCGTCGTTCCTCGCCCGACTGCTCGATCTGCTGGTGGTCGAGGCGGGCGCCAGCCCGCCCGCCTGACCGTCGCCCTGTGGGACGCCGCATCGACAAATCGCCGGCCGATGTGGACACTGGTCCCTGGGTAGGGCGGCCCGGCACCCCGTAGGAACCGGCACCCCGTAGGAAGAGGAGCACCTGACGATGGCGAGAGCGATCTGGAGCGGCTCGATCAGCTTTGGGCTGGTCAACATCCCGATCAAGCTCTACAACGCGGTCTCGAAGAAGGGCGTGTCGTTCCACCAGATCGACGCCCGCACCGGGTCCCGGGTCAAGATGCAGCGGGTCTCGGCGGCCGACGGCACCGAGGTCCCCTACGGCGAGATCGTCAAGGGATACGAGCTCGGCCCCGACCAGTACGTGCTGGTGGAGCCGGCCGAGCTCGAGAGCCTCGACCCCGAGGCCACCAGGGCCATCGAGATCGAGGAGTTCATCGACCTCGCAGACATCGACCCCGTCTTCTTCGACAGCCCGTACTACGTGGCGCCGGTGAAGGCGGCCGAGAAGCCCTATGCGCTCCTGGTGCGGGCCATGGAGGAGCAGGAGAAGGTCGGCATCGCTCGTTTCGTGATGCGCACCAAGCAGTACCTGGCGGCGGTGCGGGCCAAGGACGGTGCCCTGGTGCTGTCGACGATGGTCTACGCCGACGAGCTGGTCGACCCCGCCGAGATCGACGAGCTCGAGTCGCTCGGGAGCGTCGAGGTCTCCGACCGCGAGCTGACCATGGCCAAGCAGCTCATCGAGTCGCTCACGGCCGAGTTCGAGCCCGAGCGCTATCGCGACGAGTACCGCGACCGCGTGCTCGCCCTCATCGAGCGAAAGGCCGAGGGTGAGGACGTCCTCGTCGAAGCTCCCGCCGCCGCCGACACGAGCAAGGTCGTCGACCTCATGGCCGCGCTCGAGGCGAGCGTGAAGGAGGCCCGAGAGGCGCGGGGTCGTCATCCGGCGACCCCGGAGAAGGAAGCCGACGAGGCAGCCGACGACGCAGCAGACGAGGCCGAGCCCAAGAAGAAGGCAGCCAAGAAGCGCTCGGCCGCCAAGAAGCAGGCGAAGAAGAGCGCGTAGCCCCGGTGTCGAGCACCGTGCAGGTCGACGTCGGGGGGCACTCGCTCGCGCTCTCCAACCTCGACAAGGTCCTCTATCCGACGGCGGGCACCACCAAAGCCGAGGTCATCGACTACTACGCCCGCGTCGCACCGGTGCTGCTCCCCCACCTCGCCGACCGGGCCGTCACCCTGCGACGCTTTCCCGATGGGGTGGAGGGCGGCTCGTTCTACGAGAAGAACTGCCCCGGCCACCGCCCCGACTGGGTCGGCACGCATCCGGTCACCAGCGATGAGGACGCCACGATCGACTTCTGCCGACTCGACTCCGTGGCCGCGCTGACCTGGGTGGCCAACCTCGCCGCCCTCGAGCTCCACACCTCCATGGCCCGCGCCGTCGACTCGCGCGCGCCGACGATGGTCGTCTTCGACCTCGACCCCGGAGCGCCGGCTGCCCTCCTCGACTGCGCCGAGGTCGGGCTCTGGATCCAGCGGGTCCTCGAGGGCTTCGGCCTGACGTCGCTGATCAAGACCTCGGGCTCCAAGGGCATGCAGCTCTACCTCCCGCTCAACTCCCCCACCACCTACGAGGCCACGTCGGGGTTCGCCCGCACCGTCGCCCAGCTGCTCGAGCGCGAGGCGCCCGACCAGGTCGTGAGCGTGCAGCGCAAGGACCGGCGCGGCGGCAAGGTCCTGGTCGACTGGAGCCAGAACTCCTGGCACAAGACGACCGCGTGCGTCTACAGCCTCCGGGCCCGCGAGCGCCCCACCGTCTCGACACCGGTCACGTGGGACGAGGTGGACGATGCCGTGGCCGCCGGGGACCCGAGGATGCTCACGTTCGAGACCGCCGACGTGCTCGAGCGGGTCGAGCACCACGGCGACCTGTTCGCCGACGTCGCCACCCTCGAGCAGGAGCTCCCCGAAAGTTAGGAGCCCCGGCCGCCGGTGACGGGCTCCGCGGCCCCGGTGGCCGCCCGGAACAGCTCGTCCCACCCGCGGCCGTCGACGCCGATGCAGTCGAAGCGTTCCCGCGCGTCGTCGAGGACCGACTTGGCGGTGCCGTCACCGAGGGCGACGAGGACCCGTGCCCGGGCGAGGGCGGCGATGGCCCGGGTGAGCACGTCGTCGGTGCCCTCGAGGATCTCGTCGGCCTGTCGCAGCGCCTCCGACGCCGCGGCCCCGTCGCCCTGGCGTGCCGCTGCGAGGGCGAGGGCCAGCAGGGCCAGGACCCGGTCGAGGTAGGTGCCCCCTTCGAGGGCCAGGGTGGCCTCGGCGTCACGGCGTGCCCCGTCGGCGTCGCCGTCGGCGGCGCGAGCGAGGGCAAGCGAGCAGAGGGCGTTCGCCAGGGGGCCCACGTCTTCGTGCAGGGGCACCACCCGAGCGAGGGTGGCGACGGCGTCGGCCGTCCGGCCGGTCTGGGCCATGGCCACGCCCTGGCCGATCCCGATGTCGGCAGCGCCGAAGCCCTCGACCCGGCCCGGCAGCCCGACGTCGGCCAGGACCTTCAGGGCGCGCTCGCCGTCGCCGAGGTGGACCGCCAGCTCGGCGGTCAGCACCGCGGGGAAGCGCTGCTCCTCCAGGGTGGGCCGGAGGCCGGGGACCGGCGCCGCCAGCTCCTCGATGACCCGGTAGGCCTCCTCGACGCGACCGGTGACGAGCAGACCCCGGCTGAGCGGTCCGACCGCGCGCGCCAGCCCCCAACGGTCGGAGATGCCCTCGAAGAGCTCGCGGGCCGCGCTCGACTGCTCGACGGCCTCGGCGGCCCGGCCCTGCCAGAGGCGGACCGACGCCAGCAGCACCATCATCATCCCGAGCGCCCAGGGGTCGCCCTGCTCGCGGGCCTCCTCGCGGACCTGCAATGCCAGCGCCTCCGCTTCGGTGGCCCGTCCCTGCCCGTAGCGGACCCAGCCCCGGAGCCCGAGTGCCCAGCCCCGTCCGCCGAAGTCGCCGATGTCGGTGAACATGGCCACCGCGTCGTCGAGCCGGACATCGGCCTCGGTGGTGTCGCCGCGGGTGAAGGCGATCCACGCCAGGTTCTGGTTGACCCAGGCGATGCCCTTGCGGGCGCCGATCTCCTGGAAGGCGCTGAGGGCCTCGCGCAGCGACTCCTCGGCCAGGTCGGTCTCGCCGGCGAAGAGGTTCGTCATGCCGAGCCGGCGAAGGGCAGCCGCCTCGCCGCGACGGTCGCCGACCTCGCGCCAAAGGTGCGCGGCGCGGTCGAGTGTGGCGAGTGACTCGTCGAAGAGGCCGGCGTTGCGCTCGATGTCGCCCCGCACGGTGAGGGCCCGGGCCACGGCGACGTCGTCGCCGGCCTCGGCGGCCTCCTCGAGGGCGTCGACGAGGTCGGCCAGGGAGAGCTCGTCCTGGCGGAGGGCGGTGCGGGCGCGGGCACGGCCGATGAGGGCGTGGCGCCGCTCGGGGGCCGGCGTGCTCCCGATGATGCGAAGCTGCTGGTCGAAGAGGCGCTCGGACATCAGGTGCAGCTCGCGGTCCTCGGCCCGCTCGGCCGCCCGCTGCAGGGCGTCGAGGGCGCGCCGGATGATGTCAGGCGGCACGCCGTCGACGGTGCCCACCTCCTCCGCCAGCTCGGCGGCCGCGGCGTAGTGCCGGGCCAGCTCCTCGAGGAACTCGTCGGCGCGCTCCTTCTCGGCGGCCTGGCCGTCGAGCCAGCCGGCCAGGGCGGCGTGGCGGCGGGCACGCTCGGCCTTGGTGAGGGTCCCGTAGGCGACCTCACGGACGATGTCGGAGCCGAACTCGCACTGCCCCTCCTCGACGACGAGGAGCTCGCGCGCCACGAGGTCGACCAGCGCACCTCCCACCGGCCCCTGGCCCCGACCCGCGCTCAGGGCCTCGAGGGCGGCCACCGGTCCCCGCCGGCCCAGGACCGCAGCGTCCTCGAGGACGGAGCGCTCCACCCCGCTGAGCGCATCGAGGCGGGCGGCGACGAGGCCGCGGAGCGTCGCCGGCAGCTGGGGCAGGTCGGCGTCGTCGGCCAGGGCGCCCGACTCGGTTAGCAGGGCGGCCAGCTCCTCGAGGAAGAAGGGGTTGCCCCCGCTGCGCTCCACCAGGTTGGCGGCGAGCTCGTCGGTCGGCGCGCTGCCGAGCAGCGCCTCGAGCAGCTGGGCGGCGGCGGCGGCACCGAGCGGGTCGAGGTTGAGCACCACGAGGTTGTGCCGCCCGGGGGTGGGTCGCCAGCGCTCCTCCAGCTCGGGTCGGGCCGTGAGGAGGATGACCAGGGGCAGCCGGTGCAGGCGCTCCAGCAGGTGGTCGATGAGGTCGAGGACGAGCTGGTCGGCCCACTGGACGTCGGAGAGGATGAACACCAGCGGGTGCTGCGCGGCCAGTCCCTCGAGGAAGGTGCGGACGGCACGGGACACCTCGTCGCGCGCCCGCCCGGGGTCGACGTCGCCGAGGCCGCCTTCCTCGCCCATGAGCCACAGCAGGGCCTCGACGGTGCGGACCGCCTCGGGCTCCTCCGGCGCGCAGCGCAGCGCCGACGACACCGCCGAGAGCGCCTTGTCCCGGGCCACGGTCGCGTCGTCGGACGGCTCGATGGCACAGGCGGCGCGCATCGCCTCGGCGACCGGCCACCAGACGTTGGCCTCGCCATACGGGAGGCTGCGGCCGAGGAGGATGCCCGCGCCGTGGTCCCGTGCCACGTCGAAGACGACGGCCTCGGACAGGCGGCTCTTGCCGATGCCGGCCTCACCCAGCACCAGGGCGAGGTGGGGGCGGCGCGTCGAGAACGCGTTGGAGAACGCTGCGCGCAACAAGTCGACCTCCGCCGCGCGTCCCACGAGGGGGGTCGTCGAGCGGCGGGGACGTCGGCCAGGCGCCGTCAGGGCTTCCTCGGCGACCCACGCCTCGACGTGCTGGTCGCGTCCGCGAGCCTCGAGCGAGCCCAGCGGCATGTAGCGAAAGACGTCACGGGTGGCGCCGTGGGTCTCCGCTCCGACGATCACCTGCCCGGGCTCGGCCATCGTCTGCAGGCGGCTCGCGGTGTTCACCACGTCGCCCATCGCCGTGTAGTCGCCCCCGGTCCGGAGGGCGCCCACCAACACCTCACCGGTGTTGATCCCGACCCGCATCTCCACCGGGGCCCGCAGGAACGACGCCTGCTCGGCGAGCGTCTTCTGCATGGCCAGGCCGGCCCGGACCGCTCGCTCGGCGTCGTCCTCGTGAGCCACGGGCGCGCCGAAGAGGGCGACGACGGCGTCGCCCACGATCTTGTCGACCCGGCCGCCGTAGCTGGTGATGTCGGCGGCCAGGCGCTCGAAGCAGTGGTCGACGAGGTTCTTGACCTGCTCGGGGTCTCGGTTCTCCGAGAGGGCGGTGAACCCCACGAGGTCGCCGAAGAGGACCGTGACGATCCGGCGCTCGTCAGAGGGGCTGAGCAGGGCGTGCCCGCAGGAGGGGCAGAACCGGGCCCCCTCGGGCACCGACACCGAGCAGGACGGACAGGTCACGCCCCGAGGATACGGCGGCACCCCCGCAGGGCACGTACCGGTTCGTCCGCTCTCCCGCCGCAGGGTTAGGTGGCAGCGCGAGCCGACGACCCGCTCACCCCTCGGCCACCTCCACGGTGATCGTGTGCCAACCGGTGGCACCGTCGGGAAACGGCGCGGACCGCTCCTCGGGCTGGGTGGCGCCGGTCCGGTCGGTGGCCCGGGCCCGGACGGTGTGGCGACCCGGGGTGGCGTCCCACCGCTGGACCCACTGGCGCCAGGTCTCACCGCTGAGCTCATCGGCCAGCACCGCCTCCTGCCAGGGTCCGTCGTCGACCTGGACCTCCACCCGCCGGACACCCGTGGTGGGCGCCCAGGCCACCCCCGCGATGGCGACGGGGCCGGCCTCGGCCCCCCGCCGAGGGGTGTCGATGCGGCACTGGGTCTTCACCGGTGCCTCGACGGCCCATCCCCGCCCCCCACGCGCCCAGTAGTGGGTGAAGTCCTCGAAGGTGGTCAGCTCGATCTCCCGCAGCCACTTGGTGGCCGACACGTACCCGTACAGACCGGCAACCACGAGGCGGGCGGGGAAACCGTGACGGACCGGGAGCGGCTCACCGTTCATGCCGACGGCCACCAGCGCCGTCCGCCCGTCGCCCACGGCGCTGACCGGAAAGCCGCACTCCCAGCCGTCCTCCGACCGCCCGACGAGCTGGTCGGCGCGCGGGTCCACACCGGCCTCCTCGAGCAGTCCGGCGAGGGGGGCGCCCAACCAGCGGGCGGTGCCCACCAGATCGCCGCCGACCTCGTTGGACACGCACGCCAGGGTCACGTCGGCTTCCACCAGGTCGCGCGCCAACAGCTCGGCGTAGGTGACCGTCACCTCGTGCTCGACGAGGCCGTGGATGCGGAGGTCCCACGTCTCGGCCGGCACCTGGGGGATGACCAGAGCGGTGTCGATCCGGTAGAAGCGGTCGTTGGGAGTGAGCAACGGCGACACGCCGTCGACCCCGACAGAGGCGGCGACGGGCACGGGCGCGAGGCGACGGCGGGCAGCGGGCAGCACCACGGCCAGTCGGGAAGCAACGGCGTCGGCACGCCCGGACAGCCAGCGCCCGGTCGCACCGGCGCCGGCGGCGACGGCGGTGAGGGCAACGGCCCCGAGGAGGAAGCGCCGACGCCCGTCGGGGTCCGTTGCGTCCGGTGCCGCGTCGGTCGACCGCTGCTCGACGACGAGGCGACGCACCAGCCACCAGAGCGCCCACAGCCCCGCGGCGACCCCCACCACGCTGGGAACGGCGTCGACGGCGGCGCTGTCCACGCCACCGGCGGCGGCCACAGCACCGACCACCCCGAACAGGACGATCCCGGCGGCGGCAACGACGACGCTGCGGACGGCCACCACCCCGATGAGGGCGCCCGCAGCCCCCAGGACCACGAGGATGCCAACGACGAGAGCGACCTTGTTGGCCGTCCCGAACCACCCGATGGCTAGCGCCTTCACCGCTTCAGGGACGCCGAGGACCACCTGGTCACCGACCGCCACGACGGGCGACCGGAGGCCCAAGACGCCGGCGGCGAGCTCGGCGACGCCCACGGCAACGGCGGCCACGACGAGGCCCGCCGCGGCGGCGCGGACCGCCGGCGGGCGGCCGCCGCGTCCGGCACCCTGAGGGGCGGCGGAGTGATCGGGGTCCATGGTGGACCCTACGACGGGATCGCTGCCGACAGACCGGGGCGCACGACGACCGGTGCCTCGACCGGGACATCCGGCGGGCTGCTCCGAGGGGGCAGCAGGTTGACCAGGACCCCGGTGAGGACGATCGCCACCACCAGCCCGAGCGCCTCGAGGCGCACCGTGTGGCGCAGACGAGCGGCGGCGGCGGCCGTGGGGCGGTCGCGCAGCGCCGGCACGAGACGGCGGTGGTTGACCAGGCCGACGGCGCCGACGGCGGCCACCACCGCCACCTTGGCCAGCAGAACCTGGCCGTAGGGCGTGGTGGCGAGGCCACGCAGCCCTCCCAGCTCGACCCAGGACAGCGCCAGGCCGGCCACGGCGACGATCACCACGGCGACGGTCGTCACCGCGGAGAAGCGGGCGACGGCCGCACCGGCGGCGACGGGATCCTCACCGGTGGCGGGACGGCGCAGCACCAGGGCGAGGAGCACCAGGCCGCCGAACCAGACCGCGGCGGCGACCGTGTGCGCAAGGGAGGCCGGTACGACCAGCCACCATGGCTGGGACGACGCGGTGTGACCGGTGAGGGCGAAGCTGGCCACGGCGCCGGCCGCCGCCACCAGCGCCACCGGACCCGCCCACGTCGAGGCCCGGCGCCATGCCACCACTGCGACGGCGGTCACGAGCAGCGCCGCCACCCGGACCACCGTGCTGCGGAGGAGGTCGGCACCGGCCAGGTCGGCAACGAGGACGGGGCTGGCGACGACGCCGAGACCAAGGTCGGACACCTGGGCTGCATGCAGGACCAGACCGGCCACGGTGGCCACGGCTCCGGCGACGGCCGCGACCACGACCACCGTGGGCAGCGACCCAGACGGCACGACGTCGACCGGCGCGGGCACCGACACCGACAGGCGGCGGGGACCGTCGTGGGTCCCCGGTGCCCGCTCCAGCAGAGCGGGGGCGGCTGCGGCGGAAAGAGTCGAGGGACGGCGCACGGACGGCGCACGGCCAGAACCGAGGACCACCACCAGGAAGAGTGCCCCACCGGCGGCCAGAAGGGTGCCGAGGTAGACGAGGGCACGGGCGGCGGTGGCGGCTCGCTCCACCAGGGGGTCGGCCCGGTAGGCGGCGAGGAGAGCCCCGGTCTCCTGCCCGGCCGCCGGCACGAGGTCGGGCCCCGTGGCGCTCCCTGCGCGCTCGGCCCTCGGCGGCGGCGCGGCGCCCGCCGTCACCGTGAAGGTCACGCCACCGCGCATCAGGTGGCTGTCCTCCATGATCACGAGGTAGGTCGCCACGTAGGTGCCTGCGGGGAGGTCATCGAGCAACCCGACCGAGACCTCGGTGGGGAGGCCGACCACCAGGCCGGTGTCGACCGCCTCGCCGTCGGCGGCCACCACCCTCACTGACGTGTCGGACGCCGGCCGCACCTGCTGGTCGAAGCGGAAGGTCACGCGCTCGGGCACCTCGTCGACCTCGGCACGGTCGACTGGCTCGCTCTCAAGCAGGTAGGTGTGGGCGCCAGCGGGGGGCGCAGCAACCACCCCGGCGACGGCGGCCACGGCAGCAAGGGCGCCGAGCACCAGGGCCACGGCCAGAGCCCGGTAGGGGCGGACCCGTGCCACGCCGGGTTCGGTGGGGGCAGGTCCGGTGCCGGCGGCGACCCGGTCGCTGAGGAGGTGCATGTCTGTCCTACGGAGCTAGGGGACCCGACAGACGGGCCACCCGGGCGCCGCAGGGCTCAGCGACGGACGGGCAGCACCCAGACCTCGCCGTCTGACCCAGTGACGACCCGCACGTCAGCGCCGTAGTGGGTGGCGATGATCTCCTCGGTGAGCACGTCACCGGGTGCACCCCTCGCCACCGCCCGCCCGTTGGCGAGCAGGACCACCTGGTCGGCGAACTGCCCGGCGAGCGTCAGGTCGTGGAGGGTGGAGACGATGGTGAGGCCGTGGTCGCAGCGCAGTCGGTCGACCTGCTCGAGGGCCGACTGCTGGTGGCCGAGGTCGAGCGCGCTGGTCGGCTCGTCGAGCAGGAGCACGTCGGCCCGCTGGGCCACGGCGCGAGCCAGCACCGCTCGCTGCAGCTCGCCGCCGCTCACCGCCGCCAGAGGTCGGCCGGCGAGGTCGTCGAGGTCGAGGCGGTGGAGGGCGTCGGCCACGATGCGCCGGTCGTCGCCGCCCTCGGCCCCCAGCCAGCCGTGGTACGGCGTGCGACCCAGCATCACGTAGGTGAAGACCGACATGTCCGGCGGCACCACCGGGCGCTGCGGAACGTAGGCCACCACCCGGGCAAGCTGGCGACGGGCCAGCTCCGAACGTGGCCGGCCCCCGACCCACAGCTCTCCCCGGTGCTCGACCAGGCCGGCGAGGGCGCGCAGCACGCTCGTCTTGCCCGCCCCGTTGGGCCCGATGATCGCCAGCCACCCGCCCGGCGCCACGTCGAGGTCGAGGTCGTCGACCGCCAGGGTCGCGCCGTAGGAGACGCCGAGGCCGCGCGCCGCCACCGCCGTGGCGATGACGGGCGCAGCGAGGCTCATCGAGCTCCCTTGACCGATGCCAGCACGAGGGCGAAGCAGGGGGCGCCCACCGCGGCGGTGACCACGCCGATGGGCAGCTCCGCCGGCGCCAGCACGGTCCGGGCACCCACGTCGCAGAGGATCAAGAACGCCGCCCCCACCAGGAACGACAGGGGGAGCACCAGCCGGTGGCCCGTGCCCACCACCAGGCGGACGGCGTGGGGGACGATGATCCCGACGAATCCGATGAGCCCGCTGACCGCCACCACCGCTGCGGTGCCGAGGGTGGCGGCGGCCAGCACCACCAGCCGGATGCGCTCGGGATGGGCACCGAGGGCCCGCACCTCGTCGTCACCGACCTGGAGCAGGTCGAGCAGGCGCCGGTGCAGGAGGATCACGACGACGGCACCGACCACGTAGGGCAGCGTGGTGACGACGTCGGACCAGCCGGCCGTGGCGAGGCGGCCGAGGATCCACCCGTAGACCTGGCGCAGCGACTCGGCGTGGCGCTGCTGCACGAAGGTCTGGGCGGCGGTGAGGAACGATGCCACCGCCACACCCGCGAGGAGCAAGGTGGCCGACGACCGGGCACCGCCGACGGTGCGGGCCAGGGTGTAGGCGGCGGCCACGCCGCCCACGGCCCCGACGAAGGCGGCGACGGGGAGCAGGGTTGCGCTGCCGACGCCGCCGTAGGCGATGGCCAGGGTGGCGCCGAGGCCGGCGCCGGCGGCGGCGCCCAGCAGGTAGGGGTCGGCGAGCGGGTTGCGGAAGGCCCCCTGGTACGTGGCGCCGGCGATGGCAAGGGTCCCTCCCACCAGACCTCCGAGGACCACTCGTGGCGCCCGCAGCTCCCACAGGATCGCCGACTGACGGGTAGTGAGACCCGTGTCGAGATCGACGAGTGGCAGGCGGCTCACGAGGGCGCCCAGGACGTCCCCGGCACCGATGGAGGCGGGGCCGAGCACGAGGCCGGCCGCGCCGGCGGCCACCAGCACCGCCATGCCGGCGAGCACCCAGGGGAGGGCAGGCCGCTCACCACCGCGCCCCACCGGCGGCGCGCTGACGCCGGCGCCGGTCGGGACCGGCTCGGCGCCGGCGGGCGCGCGCGGGACGTCGGTGGTGGCGATGGTCAGGCCCCGGCGCCCGTCGGCACCCGCTCGACCGCAGCAGCGACAGCCTCAAGGAACTCGACGATGCGGGGACCCCAGCGCGACGAGATGTCCTCGTCCAGCTCGATGACGTTGCCCTCCCGCACCGCCGTGATCTCGGAGAACCCGGGGCGCTCGGCCACCGACTCGGCCGTCACGCCAAAGGCGGCGTCGGCCAGGAAGATGAGGTCGGGGTCGGCCTCCACCAGGTACTCAGCCGACAGCTGCGGGTAGCTCGAGCCGTCGTCGGCGGCGTCGGCCACGTTCTCGAGGCCGAGCAGGCCGTAGACGTGCCCGACGAAGGTGTCCGAGGTGGCGGTGTAGAGCGTGTCGTCGAGCTCGTGGAAGTAGGTGAGGCCCTCGGCACCCTCGGGCAGGTCGGCGACGATGTCCTCGATGCGCTCCCGCATGTCGGCCACCACGGCGGCGGCACCGTCGATGTTGCCGGTCACCTCGCCGAGCTGGGCGATCTGGGCGTACGCGCCGTCCAGGTCGTCGACGGCGTCGTGCAGGAGGACGGGGATGCCGAGCAGCTCGAGGCTCTCTGCCATGTCACCGGGATCGAAGAAGATGACGACCAGGTCGGGGTCGAGGTCCGCGATGGCCTCGACGTTGGGGTCGAAGCCGGAGATGCCAGTTGTGGGGGCCTCCTCGGGGAAGTTCGAGGTGTCGTCCACCGCCTCAACCTGGTCACCGGCACCGATGGCGAAGAGCACCTCGGTGGCCGTGGCCGACAGCGACACGATCCGCTCGGGACGGGCGGCCACGGTGACCTCCTCACCGCGGTCGTCGGTGACGGTCACGGGGAAGCCAACGTCGCTCCCGTCGGCGGCGGTGGTGGTGGCGTCGGCGTCGCCCGTCGCCGCCGGACCAGCGTCATCACCTCCGCAGGCCGCGATCAGGGCGAGGACCGCCACCAGCACCAACGACGTCGTTCGATTCCACTTGTGCACTGCATCCTCCGGTTCATCCGGAGGGAGCGGGATCGGCGCGGGGTGAGCCGCACGGACCACCCTTCCTCCGAGGGTTCGTCATCCGTCGGCACCACCGCAGGCGACCTGGCTCGTCCCCGCGGGCGGGGATCGACAGTTGCGGGACAGCGCCGGACTCAAACCGGACTTCGCTGCGGTGACACCACCCGGGAAGCACCCGGGCGCCGAGACGGTAGCACCACCGGCTCCGATGAGTCCGACGGCATGGCTGCGGGGTCGCCGTGTTGCGCAGCGCCAGCACTGCCGCACTGACGACCACGGCGAGAACCCGGCAAAACTTGACGTTGCCGCATGTCGTCGTCGACTCGCTCGACCAGGTGGCGGAGCAGCGCATCACCGGGGTCTCCCCCGACGTCGGCCATGACCCGCTCGATCAGCTCGTCCGAGTCGATCACCCGAGCTGCGGCGGCGACCCGATCGAAGGCGCCCTCGACGAACCTCATCCGGTCGCCCTCGTCGAAGTCGTCCCTGCCGGCGGTCTTGTGCATCCAGTCGTGGCGAAATCTGACATCGACAGTTGGCGGAAACGTACACTGATGGGATGGCGAGATGGATCGAGCGCGGGCTCTCGCCGACCCTGCGCATCGCTGCGGATCATGGGCTGCCCATCACCGTCGTCGTCGGTCCGCGGGCATGCGGGAAGACCACGTTGGTCCGCCGCCTCGTGGACGATGGCGTGTACGCGCGCTACATCAGCCTCGTCGATCCCGACACACGCTCGGCCGCTGCTGCCTCGCCGCGGCTGTTCGTCGAAACCCTCCCGTTCGGGACCGTGATCGACGAAGCCCAGCTGGTCCCCGAGCTGCTCGCCCCGATCAAGGACGCCGTCGACGCGGCCGGACGACCCGGCCACTTCCTGCTCACCGGCTCGACGCGAGTCGACCTTCCCACGATGGCTGGAACGAACCCGATCGCTGGCCGCTACGCGCGCTTCGAGCTCGGACCGCTGAACGCAGCCGAACGGCACGGCCGCCCGACGACCAACCTCATCGAGCTCCTCGACGGGAACCCCGCCGCCCTGCCGTCTGTCGACCTCGACGGATCCGGCCACGACGCCGAGGCGACCACCCCCGGGTTTCCGCTCCTGGTCACCGCGAGCCCCGATCACCGCCGCTGGCGCCGCGACTACCTGCGCGGCGTCGTTCCCGAGACGCTGTCGGCTTCGGACCACACCGTCGATCATCAGCGTTTGGTCCGCTTCCTCGACGGCATCGCCGGCCTGTCGGGGCACGAGCTCGTGCTCAGCCGCCTCGGCGCCGACCTCGGCATCGACCGCCGGACAGCGGCCCGTTACCTCGACCTGCTCGAGGAGATGCGTCTGCTCCGACGTCTTCCCGGGCTGCGCATGAAGGCGACCGACACCGAACGCGCCGTCCCCAAGCTCCACATGGTCGACCCGATCCTGGTCACGCCCGATCCAGGAGGCGTCGGCGACGACCGGCGAGGCGCGCTCCTCGAGTCCTTCGTCGTGAACGAGATCGCGACCCAGCTGGAGTGGATCGGGGGCGCCGACGGCCTGTTCCACTGGCGTGATCGACGCCGCCACGAGGTGGACCTCGTTGTCGAGCGCGACAACGGCTTCGTCGCCATCGAGGTCAAGCGGGCCCGCGAGGTGCCCCGAGCCGCCCGGTCGGGCATCGATGCCTTCCGTGAGCGGTACGCGGCGCGGTTCCGCCGGGGGATCGTCCTCTACGCCAGCCGCAACGTCCTTCCCCTCGGCGACGACATCTGGGCCGTCCCCATCACCAGTCTCTGGTGCACGTAAGGCGGTCGCCGCGCAGAAGGGTCGAACACCCCGGGTCGAAACAGTCGACCAGACCTGGCTCACCCGGCACCCATCACCACGACCGAGTCCGGCGGCAGCGTCACCCTCGCGCCGGTGACGGCCACGCCCGGGGACGAGGCGAGCGACACCTCGGCCGACCGGCCCTCGGCCAGGTCGATCGCCGCCACCGCCGAGCCCAGGTTGGCGACCACCGTGACCGGCCCCCGCTCGACCACCAGCGTGCCGGCCTCGACATCCGCGGTGGCACGCACACGGTCGAGGCGACCGTCGCACAGGGCGGGGCACGAGCGCCGCAAGCCGATGAGCTTGGTGTACCACTCGAGCAGCTCGGCATGAGGCGCCCGGGTGACCTCGTCCCAGTCGAGCTTCGAGCGCTCGAAGGTGGACGGCTCCTGCGGGTCGGGGACCTCGTCCCGCTTCCAGCCGAAGGACGAGAACTCCGAGCGACGACCCTGGCTCACGGCCCGGCCCAGCTCTGGGTCCTCGTGGCTGGTGAAGTACTGGAACGGCGTGGTGGCGCCCCACTCCTCACCCTGGAAGACCATGGGCAAGAAGGGGCTGGTGAGCACCAGAGCAGCGGCCACCGCGAGCCGGTCCGGGGCCAGGACCTGGGAGAGGCGGTCACCCTGGGCCCGATTGCCGATCTGGTCGTGGTTCTGGCTGTAGGCGAGCAGCTTCCAGCCCTGGCGGTCGCCGAAGGGACGCCCGTGGGTGCGCTGTCGGTACGGCGACCAATCACCCGCATGGGGCCAGCCCCGCTCGAGGCAGGCGGCGAGGTCGACCAGGCCGTGGTAGTCGACGTAGTAGCCACGACGTTCGTCGGTGATGGCGGTCCGCAGGCAGTGGTGGAGGTCGTCGCTCCACTGGGCGTCGAGCCCGAGGCCGCCGGCACCGCGGGGGTCGATGAGCCGAGGGTCGTGCAGGTCGCTCTCACCGATGAGGAACAGCGGCCGGCCGACGCAGGCCGCCAGCTCCTCGACCTCGGCCGCCATCTGCTCGAGCACGTGGACGGCCGAGGTGTCGATGATGGCCTGCACGGCGTCGAGGCGCAGCCCGTCGAGGTGGTAGTCGCGCAGCCACATCACGGCGTTGTCGATGGCGAAGCGACGGACCTCGTCGCTGCCCGCCTGGTCGTAGTTGACGGCCTGACCCCAGGGCGTGGCGTAGAAATCGGTGAAGTAGGGACCGAACCGGCCCAGGTGGTTCCCCTCGGGGCCGAGGTGGTTGTAGACGACGTCGAGGACCACGCCGAGGCCCCGGTTGTGGCAGGCGTCGACGAAGCGCTTCAGCCCGGCGGGGCCGCCGTAGGCGTGGTGGGGGGCGTAGAGGTCGACGCCGTCGTAGCCCCACCCGCGCATCCCGGAGAACTCCGCCACCGGGAGCAGCTCCACCGCGTTGACACCGAGGTCGACGAGGTGGTCGAGGAGCTGGATGGCGCCGTCGAAGGTGCCCTCGGGGCTGAAGGTGCCGACGTGCAGCTCGTAGAGGACAGCCGCCGGCAGGTGGAGGCCTGTCCACGACTGGTCGGTCCAGGCGAAGGCATGGTCGACCAGGCGCGACGGCCCGTGCACGCCCTCGGGCTGCCACGACGACCGAGGGTCCGGCAGGGGGTCGGAGCCGTCAAGGCAGAAGCCGTAGTCGGCGCCGGCCTCGGCGTCGGCCACCTCCACCGTCCACCAGCCCCGCTCCCCCGCCTCCATCGCCACCCGGTGGCCGCCGAGGTCGAGGTCGACCCGGTCGGCGGAGGGCGCCCACACCCGGAAGGTCGTCATCGTGCTCCGTTCGCGTCGTCGTCTCCCTGCACCAGCAGGGCGACGGGGAACCTGCCCAGCGCCTCGGCGACGGACACGGTGCCCCCCTTCATCTCGGCGCCGGTCACCGCGTCGGTCCAGGTGCCCTCGGGCAGGACGGTGGTCGTGTCGTCCCAACCGCCGCGGTCGCGCAGGCCGAGCACCAGGCGGGGGGCGAGCGTCGCCACCCGACCACCGCGCACGAAGCCGAGCAGGTGGCCGGCGGCAGGGCCGACGGCCACCAGCGCCTCGTAGCGCCCGGCAGCTCCGGCACCGAAGGCCTCGCGCAGCCGGGACCGCACGCCGAGAGCGGCCCGGGTCAGGGCCAGCTTGGGCAGACCTTCGTCGAGCCGGTCCCACATCCCCTCGGCCTCGAGCCCGTCGATCTCACGTAGGAGCCGGCGGCGCACGTCGTAGTCCACGGGCCGGCGGTTGTCGGGGTCGACGAGGCTGAGGTCCCACAGCTCGGTGCCCTGGTACACGTCGGGCACGCCCGGGGCGGTGAGCTTCACCAGCTGGGCGGTGAGGGCGGTGACCCACCCCGGCTCCACCAGCGGCGCCACGAAGGCGGCCAGGTCGGCGGTGAAGGCCTCGTCGCCGAGGATGCCCTCGGTGAAGGCGCGCACGGCCTCGTCGTAGGAAGGGTCGGGGTCGGTCCAGCTGGTGTGGACCTTGGCCTCGCGAGTGGCCTTCTCCACGTAGGCCAGCGCCCGGTCGGCCGGCAGCGGGTGGGCGCCCACCAGGGTCTGGTAGAGCAGCCACTCGACGTTGCGATCCGGCAGGTCGCCGCTGCGGTGGCGCTCGTTCACGTCCGACCACCGCCGGACGGCCGCGGCGAAGTCCTCGGGGATCTCCGACAGCAGAGCGATGCGGGCACGCACGTCCTCGCTCCGCTTGGTGTCGTGGGTCGACGACGTGAGCATGGCCGCCGGCCAGCGCTCCTGGGCCTCCGCCATCTGACGGTGGAAGCCACTGACGTCACCCGGAACGTGGCCCGGGTCGCCGCCCACCTCGTTGAGCGCGATCAGGCGGTTGTAGGTGTAGAAGGTCGTGTCCTCCACGCCCTTGGCCATCACCGGACCGGTGGTCTGCTGGAACCGGGCCATGAGCTCGAGGGCCGCGGGGGCATCACCGGCGCGCCCCCGGAGCAGGCGGCCCAGCAGCTCGAAGAGCGCCTCGTCGAGGTCGGGCCTGCGCTCGGCGGCCGCCGCCAGGGCGTCGGCGATGACCACCTCGTCGGCGTCACTGCGACTGCCATCGGGGCGCACGTAGGTGCGGTACACCCCGACGCAGGCGATGGTCTCCACCAGGACGTCACTCAGCTCGCTGCGGGTGAAGTCGCGGTAGCGGCGCTGCGCCTCGCACACCTGCACGAAGAGGTGGGTGAGGCGGTTGACGTCGGCGGCCAGCACCTCGCGAAGCACGAGGTGCTTGTTGGCGTGGACGATCTCGGCGTAGTCCGTCGCCTCGCCGGTGAAGCCCGCGTAGGCGTCGGTCAGCGGACCGATCCCCCCGGCGTCGACCAGCACCCCACCGAGGCGGTTCAGGAAGTCGTACCCGGTCGTCCCGTCGACCGGCCAGGTCGTCGGTAGCGCCTCGCCGGGCTCGAGGATCTTCTCCACCACGATCCAGCCCTCGGGCGCGGCCTCCCGCAGGCGGCGCACGTAGCCCTCGGGATCGCGCATGCCGTCGGGGTGGTCGATGCGCAGGCCGTCGATGACCCCATCGGCGAGCCAGCGCAGCACCCGGGCATGGGTGTCGGCGAAGACGTGCTCGTCTTCCACACGCAGGCCCGCCAGCGTGGTGATGTCGAAGAACCGCCGGTAGTCGAGCTCCTCGCCGGCGGTGCGCCAGTGCGCCAGCCGGTGGTTCTGACGGTCGAGGAGGGCGTCGAGGAGGTCGGGGTCCCCCTTGACGGCCGACACCACCTCGTCGACCGCCGCCGCCATCTGCGGCTGCTCCTCGCACAGCCGGGCCAGCCAGCCCTTGAGGACCTCCTTGTCCCGGTGGCGCGAGGCCACGAGCTCGGGGGCGGTGGCGGTGGCCAGGGGGAGGCGGGCGAAGGCATCGGCCAGGAACGCCATCTCGTCGGACCCCGAGCGGATGGCAGCCATCGCCAGGATCGTGTCGTAGGAGCGCGGTGCCAGCGGGAAGGCGTGGTCGAGGTAGGTGATCCAGAACCCCCCGCCTCGCCGCTCGAGGCCCAGCTCGCCGGCCTCCAGCACCCGGCCGTAGTGGTCGCCGAGCACGGGCATGAGCACCGTGTTCCGGAGCTTGGCCTCGGGCGGGTCCCAGTCGACGTCGAAGTGACCGGCATAGCGGCTCGCCGGCCCGTTCTCGAGCACGTCGGTCCACCACGCGTTGCCGGACGTGATGGCCATGTGGTTGGGCACGATGTCGAGCACCTGGCCGAGGCCTACATCGCCCAGGGCGCTGCAGAAGCGGGCGTGCGCCTCCTCGCCCCCGAGCTCCTCGTTGACGCTCGAGTGGTCGACCACGTCGTAGCCATGGGTGCTGCCCGGCGCCGCCTGCAGGTACGGGGAGACGTAGGCGTGGCTCACCCCGAGGTCGGCGAGGTAGGTCGCCACGGCGGCGGCCTCGTCGAAGCCGAACCCCGGCCGGAGCTGGAGGCGGTAGGTGGCGCGAGGGAGCGTCATCTGGCCCGGACGCTACCCAGCCACGGACACGCCCACCCGGCACCGGCCTTGCGTCGCGGGACCTACGCCTCGTCCACCCACTGCAGCACCACCACCGAGCGGGCAGCGGCTGCGACCTCCTGTCCCGCCTTCACCACCCGTGGCGGCTCGTCGGTGCGGAGCTCCTCGGGGAGGTCCTCGGTGGTGTCGAGCACCACCTGCCAGGCCTTCCCCCAGAGGCCGGGGAGGGTGAAGTCGAGCGCCTCGAAGTGGCCGTTGAACAGGACGAGGAAGCTGTTGTCGACCACCGGCTCCCCGCGCTGGTCGGGGGTGGCGATGGCCTGGCCGTTGAGGAACACGCCGAGCGACTTGGCGAATCCGACGTCCCAGTCGTCGTCGTCCATCTCCTCGCCCTCGGGGGTGAACCACCCGATGTCGGAGTGGCCGCGGCCCTTGATGGCCCGGCCCTCGAACCAACGGCGGCGGTGGAACACGGGATGGTCCCGGCGGAAGCCCACGAGCCACCGGGTGTACTCGAGCAGGGCCTCGTCGGTGCTCGCCCAGTCGAACCACGAGATCTCGTTGTCCTGGCAGTAGGCGTTGTTGTTCCCCCCCTGCGTGCGGCCCAGCTCGTCGCCACCGAGCAGCATCGGGACGCCCTGCGAGAGGAACAGGGTGGCAAGCAGGTTGCGCCGCTGGCGGGCGCGCAGCGCGCAGACCTCTTCGTCGTCGGTGGGGCCCTCCACGCCGCAGTTCCAGGAGCGGTTGTGGCTCTCGCCGTCGTTGTTGCCCTCGCCGTTGCCCTCGTTGTGCTTGTCGTTGTGGGAGACGAGGTCGTCGAGGGTGAAGCCATCGTGGGCGGTGATGAAGTTGATGGAGGCGTTGGGGCGGCGGCCGGTGGACTCATAGAGGTCGGAGCTGCCGGTGAAGCGGTAAGCGAACTCGGCCATCGTGGCGTGCTCGCCCCGCCAGTAGTCGCGGACGGTGTCGCGGTACTTGCCGTTCCACTCCGACCACAGCGGCGGGAAGTTGCCGACCTGGTACCCGCCCTCACCCACGTCCCAGGGTTCGGCGATGAGCTTCACCTGGCTCACCACCGGGTCCTGCTGGATGAGGTCGAAGAACGCCGAGAGCTTGTCGACGTCGTGGAGCTCTCGGGCGAGGGTGGAGGCGAGGTCGAAGCGGAAGCCGTCGACGTGCATCTCGTTGACCCAGTACCGCAGGCTGTCCATGAGCAGCTGCAGCACGTGCGGGTGCCGCATGTTCATGGTGTTGCCGGTGCCGGTGTAGTCCATGTAGTACTTCGGCTCGTCGGCCACCAGGCGGTAGTAGGCAGCGTTGTCGATCCCCTTGAACGACAGCATCGGGCCCAGGTGGTTGCCCTCGGCGGTGTGGTTGTAGACCACGTCGAGGATCACCTCGATGCCGGCGTCGTGGAGGGTGCGCACCATCGACTTGAACTCCTGGACCTGCTGGCCGGCCGTGCCCGACGAGGAGTACTCGTTGTGGGGGGCGAGGTAGCCGATCGAGTTGTAGCCCCAGTAGTTCCGCAGCCCTCGCTTGACCAGGTGCTCGTCCTGCACGAACTGGTGGACGGGCAGCAGCTCCACGGCGGTGACCCCGAGGCGGGTGAGGTGCTCGATCGCCTCGGGGGTGGCCAGGCCGGCGTAGGTGCCGCGCAGCTCGGGGGCGATGCCGAGGTGGGTGGCGGTGAACCCCTTGACGTGGACCTCGTAGATGACCGACTCGTTGAGGGGGGTGTGGGGCGGACGGTCGTTGGCCCAGTCGAAGAACGGGCTGGTGACGACCGCCTTGAACACGTGCGGTGCGCTGTCGTCGCGGTTCGGCGGGCCATTGGGATCATCGAAGTGGTAGCCGAAGCACGCCTCGTCCCAGTCGATGGAGCCGTCGACGGCCTTGGCGTAGGGGTCGAGCAGCAGCTTGGCGGGGTTGCATCGCAGCCCGACGTCGCGGTCGTAGGGGCCGTGGACCCGGAAGCCGTAGCGCTGCCCGGGTCCAAGGTTGGGCAGGTAGCCGTGCCAGACAAAGGCGGTCACCTCCGGCAGGGTGACCCGCTGCTCGTCGCCACGCTCGTCGAAGAGGCAGAGCTCGACCGTCTCCGCCACCTCCGAGAACAGGGCGAAGTTGGTACCCATCCCGTCGTAGGTGGCGCCGAGCGGGTACGGGCTGCCGGGCCAGATCTTCACCCGGGCGACGCTACCCGCCGCCCTCGGGGCCCCAACCGGAGGGTGCGGAAGATGGTGGGCCGGGAACACGGGACGCCCGCGCGGCGTTCGTCGGATCGTGCCCCCCACCGTGCCCGTCCCGCTGTCGATCCTGGATCTGGCCACCATCGGCCGGGGGCGGACGGCAGCCGACGCCTTCGAGGCGAGCGTGGCGATCGCCCAGCGGGCCGAGGCCCGCGGCTACCGCCGGGTCTGGTACGCCGAGCACCACAACTTCCCCACCATCGCCTCGTCGGCCACGGCGGTGCTGATCGCCCACGTGGCGGCCCACACCTCCTCCATCCGCCTCGGCGCCGGTGGCGTCATGCTGCCCAACCACTCGCCGCTCGTCATCGCCGAGCAGTTCGGCACCCTGGCCACGCTGCACCCTGGCCGGATCGACCTCGGGCTGGGGCGGGCGCCCGGCACCGACCAGGCCACGCTGCTCCGGGCCCTGCGCCGCGACCCGCGGGCGGCGGAGTCGTTCCCCCAGGACGTGGTCGAGCTCCGGGGGTTCCTCTCCGGCGAGACCCGCATCCCCGGGGTCCATGCCATCCCCGGGAGGGGCACCGACGTGCCGCTGTACATCCTCGGCTCCTCCCTCTTCGGCGCCCAGCTCGCCGCCGTGCTCGGCCTCCCCTACGCCTTCGCCTCTCACTTCGCCCCGGCGGCCCTCCGCGAGGCGATCACCGCCTACCGGGAGCGGTTCCACCCCTCGCCGCAGCAAGAGACCCCCTACGTCATCGCTGGCGTCAACGTCATCGCCGCCGACACCGACGCCGACGCCCAGCACCAGCTCGAGGTGGTCAGGCGCCGCCGCGTCGCCCGGATGGTGGCCGGCGGCCGCTCCCTGTCCGACGAGGAAGCCGACGCCCTGCTGCGCTCACCACAGGGACGGCAGGTCCTCCAGATGATGCACCACACCGCCGTCGGCGGCCCCGCGACGGTGGCCGACCAGCTCAACGACTTCGTCGAGCTCGCCCAGGCCGACGAGCTCATCGTCGTCCACGCGTCGCCCAGCGTCGAGGCGCGTCTCCGCTCGGTCGACCTGCTGGCCGACGTCGGCAAGCTCGTGGCGGGTTGACCGCGCTTCCGCCCCTGAGCAGGCCGCTGCCCACCCAAGCCAGCCCCGTTTGGGCGGTGGAAGTGGTCGCTGGAGCGACCACCTCCACCGCCCAGACGCCTCTTGGCTCAGGACTGCAGGGTGAGGCCCCGGTAGCCGTCGGCGAACCCGGCCCGGCGCAGCTCGTCGGCCAGTGGTGAGGTGGCGGCCGGCTCCCCGTCGATGTGCGCCACGGCCAGGCGCCGGAGGCGCCGCCCACGGACCAGGTCGACGATGGCGTCGACCCACCGGGGGTCGGCGGCCGCGGCCGGGAAGGTCACGAGCCGCTTGCCGCCCCGCTCGAGGAACGCCGCCAGCTCGCCGCCGGCGAGGACGACGTAGGCGCCCGCGGCACGGGCGGGCCGGCCGCCCTCGGAGGTCGGCCACGCCAGGGCGGCGCCGTAGGGGTTGGCCGGGTCGGTGGCGGCCAGGGCGATCGGCGCCCGGGGGGCGTCGGCAGGCTCCCGCTCACCGCGGAGGCGGTCGACGGCCCCGGGAACGGCGAACTGGGCCGCCCCCAGGCCGGCCACGAAGTACCCCCGGCGGACCGAGCCGGTCTCCTCCAGGGCCTTGAGCACGCCGTAGACGCCGGCGAAGCCACCCTCGGCCCCCTCGGCCAGCACCGCCTCGCGGGCCAGCACCCCGTGGCGCTCCAGCATGGCCACGGCCCGTGCGTGGGCTCGCATGGTGGGCGACGGCAGAGGGTCGAGCAGGGGAGCCACCAGCGACCACCGCCCGGCGCCCGCGGGTGGGCCCAGGCGGGTGAGGCGGCCGGGCCGGGGGCGACCACCGCTCGGCCTGCGGCGGGCGGCGCCGCCGATGGCGGCCCGCAGGGGCGCGAGGGTGTCGTTGGTGACCTCGCCGGCCCACACCAGGTCCCAGAGGGCGGCGAGAACCACCCGCTCGTCGGCGGTGCCCACGGCCTGCACCAGGTCGGGCCAGAAGGAGGCGCCCCGAGCGGCCAGTAGCTCCCGGATGGCGTGGTGGGCGACGTCGTCGGGCCGGGCGTCGTCGCCGTCGACGCCCGGCACCGGCGCCAGCAACGGCACCCGGTCGCGGAGGTACAGCGCCACCCGGCCGTCGGTGGTGCCGAGGCGGCCGGCCCCGAGCCACACGACCTCGCCGGCCGAGCAGAGCATGTCGAGGTCGGCCGGTCGGTAGCCCTCGACCCGGGCAGCCAGCACATCGTGCTCCAGCACCGACGCCGGGACCACCGCACCCTGGAGCCGTCCCACGGCATCGACCACGGCGTCGAGGCCGCCGCGCCCGTCGCCGATCGCATGCCACGACGGGAGGAACCGCCCGAGGGTGGCGGCGTCGACAGGCTCGACCTCGCGTCGCAGCGCCGCCAGCGAGCGACGCCGTAGCACCCGCAGCACCTCCTCGTCGCACCACTCCCGCTCGGCGCCCCCGGGGCGGAACTCGCCGCGCACCACCCTGCCGCCCGCCTCCAGCCGCCGCAGGGCATCCGTCACCCGATCCTCACCGACCCCCAGGCGCCGGGCCACCTCCACCGCCAGAAAGGGCCCGTGGGAGCGGGCGTAGCGCCCGACCAGCTCGTCGAGCGGCCGCTCCACCGGCTCGAGGAAGGCGTCGGGCATGCCGACGGGCACGGGCACGCCGAGGGCGTCGCGCAGACGGCCGACGTCCTCGGCCGCCGCCACCCGCTCCTCTCCCGCAACCCGCACCCGCACCGCCCGGCGAGTCGCCACCAGCTCCTCGACCCAGCCCTCAACCACGTCGGCCCTTTCGCGCGCCGGGCCACCTCCTGGCTGCTCGGGCGCGCCCGCACCTCCGTCGGGGGCGCTGCGGGCGGCGAGCTCCTCGACGGTGAGGTCGCCGAGACGGCGGAGGAGGTCAGAAGCCTCGTCGGCGTCACGGGCAACGCGGGGCCCGACGAGCGACTGGAGCTCGAGCTCGAGCTGGGCGAGCACCTCGGGGTCGATCAGCTCGCGGAGCTCCTCGGCGCCGAGGAGCTCACGCAGGAGGTCGCGGTCGAGGGCCAGCGCGGCTGCCCGGCGCTCGGCGAGGGGGGCGTCGCCCTCGTACATGTAGACGGCGATCCAGCCGAAGAGCAGCGAGCCGGCGAACGGCGAGGCCTTGGGGGTGTCGACGCTCACCATGCGGATGCGCCGGGCGCGCAGGTCGGTGAGCACCGCCTTCAAGCCGGGCACGTCGAAGACGTCGCGCAGGCACTCCCGGGTGGTCTCCAGCAGGATCGGGAACTGCGGGTAGCGAGACGCCACCCGCAGGAGGTCGGCCGAGCGCTGGCGCTGCTGCCACAGCGGCGTGCGAGCACCCGGCTTGCGGCGGGGCAGCAGCAGCGAGCGGGCGGCGTTCTCCCGGAAGCGGGCGGCGAAGAGGGCGGTCTCGGGCAGGGCCCGCAGCACCAGCTCCTCGACCTCGTCGGGGTCGATCACCAGCTCGTCGAGGGGGATGGACTCGTCGCTCTCGGGCAGGCGCAACGCGATGCCGTCGTCGCTCCAGATGCTCTGCACCACCATGTCGTGGCGCTCGGCGAGGCGGGCCTCGATGGCCATGGCGAGGGGGGCGTGGACCCGGGCGCCGAAGGGCGAGAGGATGCAGATGCGCCAGTCCCCGATCTCGTCGCGGAAGCGCTCGACCACGATGGTGCGGTCGTCGGGCACGTGGCCGGTGGCCTCGGCCTGCTCCTCCACGTAGGCGACCAGGTTGGCCGCCGCCCACGGGTCGAGCCCGTAGGTGACCTCCAGGCGCTCCTGGGCGCCGGGCCGGCGCACCTCCCGCAAGAAGGCGCCGATGGCCCGGCCCAGCTCCAGCGGGCGCCCGGGCCGGTCGCCGTGCCAGAAGGGCATCTTCCCGGGCTCGCCGGGGGCGGGCACCACCACCACCCGATCGTGGGTGATGTCCTCGATCCGCCAGGTGGAGGCCCCGAGGAGGAACGTCTCGCCCGGCCGGCTCTCGTAGACCATCTCCTCGTCGAGCTCGCCAACCCGGGTGCCGTCGGGCAGGAACACGCCGAAGAGCCCCCGATCGGGGATGGTGCCGGCGTTGGTGACCGCCACCCGCTGGGCTCCTCGCCGCCCCCGCAGGGTCCCCCCGAGCGCCGCCCCCTCGATGCCGCGGTCCCACACCACGCGGGGCCGCAGCTCGGCGAACTCCTCGCTCGGGTAGCGGCCCGAGAGCAGGTCGAGCACCGACGCCAGGACCTCGTCGGTGAGCTCGGCGAACCCGGCGGCCCGTCGCACCAGGGCAGCCAGGTCCGCCACGGGCCAGTCGTCCATGGCGCACATGGCCACCACCTGCTGGGCCAGCACGTCGATGGGGTTGCGGGGATAGCGGGTCTCCTCGATCAGGCCCTCGTGCATGCGGCGCACGACCACTGCCGCCTCCACCAGGTCGGCCCGGTGCTTGGGGAAGACCTTGCCCTTGCTGGCCTCGCCCACCCGGTGGCCCGAGCGGCCGATGCGCTGCAGGCCGGCCGCCACCGAGCCGGGCGACTCGACCTGCACCACCAGGTCGATGGCGCCCATGTCGATCCCGAGCTCGAGCGACGATGTGGCCACCAGGGCCTTGAGCTGGCCTGCCTTGAGCTGGTCCTCGATGTCGAGTCGCTGCACCCGGCTCAACGACCCGTGGTGGGCGCGCACCAGGTCGGTGCCCCCACCACCGGACTGCTCGTCACCGACGTAGCGAGGTCCGGTGCCGTCGCGGTCGGCGGCGTCGAGCTCGTTGAGGCGGGCGGCCAGGCGCTCGGCCAGGCGACGGGCGTTGACGAAGATCAGGGTCGAGCGGTGCTCGCGGATCAGCTCGAGGAGGCGAGGGTGCATGGCCGGCCAGATGCTGGCCCGCGCCGGCGCCGCCGCGGCAGGGCCGCTGGTGGGCTCGTCGACCACCTCGCCGAGGCGACCCATGTCCTCCACGGGGACGACGACCTCGACCTCCATGGCCTTGCGCACCCCGGCATCGACGACGGTGACCGGACGCGGCGTCGCCTCCGACGCCCCCGGCACCACCCGGAACCCGCCGAGGAAGCGAGCGACCTCGTCGAGGGGCCGCTGGGTCGCCGACAGGCCGATGCGCTGCGGCGACGCACCCGCCGCTCCCACCACGAGGTCGTCGAGGCGCTCGAGCGACAGCGACAGGTGGGCACCGCGCTTGGTGGCCGCCATGGCGTGGATCTCGTCGACGATGACCCAGCGCACCCCGGCCAGCGACTCCCGCGCCCGTGAGGTCAGCATCAAGAAGAGCGACTCCGGCGTGGTGATGAGCACGTCCGGCGGGTGTCGAACGAGGCGCCGGCGCTCGTCGGCCGGGGTGTCGCCCGAGCGGATGCCGGTGGTGGGGACGTGGATGTCGAGGCCGAGGCGCTCGGCGGCCAGGCGCATCCCCTGCAGCGGGGCACGGAGGTTCCGCTCCACGTCGACCGCCAGCGCCCGCAGCGGCGAGATGTAGAGCACGCGGGTACGTCGGGTGGGATCCTCGGGTGGGGGCTCGGCGCTGCAGCGGTCGAGGCCCCAGAGGAAGGCAGCCAGGGTCTTCCCGGAGCCGGTCGGCGCCAGGATGAGCGTGTGGTCGCCCGCGGCGATGGCCGGCCAGCCCTGCGCCTGCGCCGGGGTGGGCTCACGGAACGAGGTGGTGAACCACGCCCGGGCAGCGGGGGTGAACGCATCCAGCACCGGGCTCACGGTCCCACGCTATGGCTCCGGCACGGGCCGAGCCGTGTGCCAGGTCAGGTGACCGGCGGGGACCCCCACCCAGCCTTGCGCCCTCTCCCACCTCGAGCCTGGGCGCGACTGGGAGCGGTCGGTAGCCTGAGCGCCATGACCGAGCCCCACGCCGCCTTCGAGGAGTACTGCGAGGCCATCTTCGAATTGCGGGAGGACGACCTCGACGTCATCCAGGCCCGCATCGCCGATCGGCTCGGCGTCTCCCGGCCTGCCGTGTCGGAGATGGTGCGGCGGCTGGCGGCCGAGGGCCTGGTCACGCTCGACGACGGGATCCGGCTCACCAAGCCGGGCCTCGCCCTGGCCGAGCGGACCGTCCGTCGTCACCGGCTGGCCGAGCGCTTCCTCACCGACATCCTGGGGCTGAGCTGGGCCGAGGCCCACCAGGAGGCGGGCCGGTGGGAGCACGTGCTCAACGACACCGTCGAGGCGGCCATGGACCGACTCCTCGGGAGCCCCACCACCTGCCCGCACGGCAACCCGATCCCCGGCTCCGACTACGACGAGCCCGACCTGGTGCCGCTCGCCCAGATCCCGGTGGGGTCGGCCTTCACCGTCACCCGGATCCCGGAGGAGCTCGAGTTCACCCCCGGCCTGCTGGAGTTCCTCGAGTCCTGCAAGCTCCAGCCCGGGCGCAACGGGACGATGGTCGCCGCCTCGCCCGACGGGACCGTCACCGTCACCGTCGACGACCAGACGGTCGGCATCGGCGCCTTCGCGGCGACCCGCGTCCTGGTCGCCACGGTGGGCGCGGCCGTCCCGTCCGTCTGAGTGGCTCCGTCAGCGGGCGCTCCCTTCCGGGCCCCTGCCCGGTTTGACCTGACCCGCCAGCCTCCCTATGTTCGGCGCACCTAACACGTGGCCCACAGGGCCCCTCTCACGGAGCGTTCCCCCATGAAGCGACGATCCCCCTTCCTCGTGCTCACCGTCCTCCTCGCCCTCCTGGCGGCGGCCTGCGGCGGCGACGACGCCGGCACCAGCACCGACGCCGGCAACGGCACCACGACCACCGCCGCCGACGGCGGCTCCATCACGGTGTACTCCGGCCGCAGCGAGGAGCTCGTGGGGCCGATCATCGAGCGCTTCGAGGAGGAGACCGGCATCACCGTCGAGGTGCGCTACGGCGACACCGCCGAGATGGCCGCCACCATCCTCGAGGAGGGCAGCAACTCCCCGGCCGACGTGTTCTTCGGCCAGGACGCCGGCGCCCTCGGCGCCCTGTCATCCGCCGGGCGCCTCCAGACCCTCGACGACGACCTGCTCGACCAGGTCGACGAGCAGTTCCGCTCTCCCGACGGCGAGTGGATCGGCCTCTCGGGCCGGGCCCGCACCGTCGTCTACAACACCGACGCGCTGAGCGAGGACGACCTGCCCGACTCCATCCTCGACTTCACCGACCCCGAGTGGAGCGGCCGGCTCGGCTGGGCCCCCACCAACGGCTCCTTCCAGGCCTTCGTGACCGCCCTGCGGGTGCTCGAGGGCGAGGACGGCGCCCGATCGTGGCTCGAGGGGATCCAGGCCAACGACGTCCAGGTCTACGAGAAGAACTCCGCCATCGTGGAGGCGGTGGCGAGCGGCGAGATCGAGGCCGGTTTCGTGAACCACTACTACCTGTACCGGTTCCTCGCCGAGGACCCCGACTTCCCCGCCGCCAACAAGTTCTACACCGATGGCGACCCCGGGGCCCTGATCAACATCGCCGGTGCCGGCATCGTCGACACCGCCGCCAACCCTGATGCCGCCAGCCGCTTCATCGAGTTCCTCCTGAGCGACGAGGGCCAGGAGTACTTCGCCGCCGAGACCTTCGAGCTGCCCCTGGTCGACGGCGTCGAGCCGGCGGTCGAGCTGCCCGATCTGGAGGCGCTGCGCCAGCCCGCAATCGACCTCGACCAGCTCGAGGACCTCGACGGCACCCTGCGCCTGCTGACCGAGGTTGGCCTCATCTAGTGGACCCCCGCTAGGCGTGTCCGCCGCGACGAGCCGGGTGCTCGACCACGAGGTCGACCCCGGCTCGCGGCGCGCCCGGCGCCACCCCGCTCGCACCCGGGGCCCCTCACCCGGCCTGCTGCTCGCCGGCCTCGCCGTCGCCGCCGCTGCCGTGCTGCCCGCGGTCTACCTGGTCATCCGGGCCTCGGAGCCCGGCGTCGACCGGATGCTGGAGGTGGCCACAGCCGGCCGCACCATGGAGCTGCTGGTGCGCACCGCACTGCTCGCCGTCTCCGTCACCGGTGCGTCGATCCTCATCGCCGTCCCCCTCGCCTGGCTCACGGTCCGCAGCGACCTGCCGCTGCGGCGGATGTGGGTCGTGCTCACCGCGCTCCCCCTGGCCATCCCCACCTACGTCGGCGGCTTCACCTTCGTCGCCGCCCTGGGCCCCCGTGGGCTGGTGCAGGGGTGGTTGGCGCCCCTCGGGGTCGACCGGCTCCCCTCCATCTACGGCTTCCCGGGTGCCTGGCTGGCGCTGACCCTCTTCACCTACCCCTACGTGCTCCTCACGGTCCGCGCCGCCCTGCGCCGGATCGACCCCGCCCTCGAGGAGGCCAGCCGCACGCTCGGTCGGGGCCGGATCGCCACCTTCTGGCACGTGACGCTGCCCCAGCTGCGGCCCTCGATCACCGCCGGTGCCCTGCTCGTCGCCCTCTACACCCTGAGCGACTTCGGAGCCGTCTCCCTCCTTCGCTTCGACTCGTTCACCCGGGTGATCTTCGCCCAGTACCGCGGCTCGCTCGACCGCTCCGCCGCCGCCACCCTCGGCCTGATGCTCATGGCCCTCACCCTCGTGGTGCTCACCGCCGAGACCCGCACGCGCGGCCGTAGCGGCTACCACCGCCTCCACGGCAGCGGGGCTCGGGCGTCGGTGACCACCCCGCTCGGGCGGTGGCGTTGGCCCGCGTTCGCCGCGTGCAGCGTGCTGGTGACCATCGCCCTGGCCCTGCCCCTCGGGGTGATCGGCTACTGGCTGGCGAGGGGCATCGCTGCCGGGGAGCCACTGCGCCTCACCACGACGTTGGCAGCCAACTCCGTGGTCGCCTCGGCGTTGGGGGCGGTGGCAGCGTTGGCAGCTGCCTGGCCAGTCGCTGTGCTGGCCGCCCGCCACCCGGGGCGCGTGTCCGGGCTCATCGAGCGGGCGTCGTTCACCGGCTACGCCCTGCCCGGCGTGGTGGTGGCCCTGTCGCTGGTGTTCTTCGGTGCCCGCGTCGTTCCGGCGGTGTACCAGACCAGGACCCTGCTGGTCTTCGCCTACGTCGTGCTGTTCCTCCCCCAGGCGGTGGGGGCGCTGCGAGCCTCGCTGCTGCAGGTGCCACCCTCGCTCGAGGAGGCGTCACGCCTGCTCGGCAAGCGGCGGCTGGCGACGACCCGCCAGGTCGTCTTCCCACTCGTCCGGCCCGGGGTCCTGGCCGGCCTGGCCCTGGTGTTCCTCACCTGCATGAAGGAGCTGCCCGCCACGCTCCTGCTGGCACCCACCGGCCACGCCACCCTCGCCACCCAGGTCTGGAACGCGACGAGCGAGGCGTTCTTCGGGCGGGCGGCGGCGCCCGCCCTGGCGCTGGTGCTGCTCTCGTCGCTGCCCATGGCGCTCTTGGTGCTGCGCGAGTCCGAGCGAGAGCCCTCCTCGAGCACCGACCCATCCGCCGATCGGCTCCCCCTCGACGACCCCGTGCGGCGCAGCGCGCCCGGCCCCACCAGCTGACGGTGGCCCGCTACGACCAGACCGTGAGCCGGTCGGCCCTCTCCCGGCCCCACGCCGAGGCGGGTGGGCCGAGGTAGCTGATGTCGACGCGGTCGCCACGACGGAAGGTGGGCGCAGCGCCCACCCGGGCCCGCACCGACGACCCGTCGTCGAGGCGGATGTCGTAGACGGTGTCGTGGCCGTAGAACTCCACCAGCTCCACCGAGGCGGCGTCGCCCGGTGCGACTCGGAGGTCCTCGGGCCGCAGCAGCACCTCGAGGCGTGGCCCCGTCGGGTCGCCCGCGACCGGGACCCAGCCCACCGGCGTCGCCGCCCCCTCACCGTCGGCCGTGCCCACGACCAGGTTGGCGTCGCCCACGAAGCCGGCGACCCACGGTGAGGCCGGGGCGGCGTAGATCTCGGCCGGCGTGGCTTGCTGTTCGATGGCGCCGTCGCGCATCACGGCCACCTCGTCTCCGAGGACGAAGGCCTCCTCCTGGTCGTGGGTCACGAAGACGGTGGTCACGCCCAGCTCGGCGAGGAGGCGGTGGACCTCGGTGCGCACCTCGACGCGCAGCGAGGTGTCGAGGTTCGAGAACGGCTCGTCGAGGAGGAGGACCAACGGCTGGGGAGCCAGCGCCCGGGCAAGGGCGACACGCTGCTGCTGGCCGCCCGAGAGCGTTCCCGGCGCCCGGTCGGCGAGGCCGGCGAGGCCCACCAGGGCCAGCGTCTCGTCGACGCGGCGCGAGCGGCGGGCGGCCCGGTCGAGCCCGTATGCCACGTTGCGGCCCACGCTCAGGTGGGGGAAGAGGGCCCAGTCCTGGAAGACCATCCCGATCTGACGCCGCTCGGGGGGCACCACGGTCCGCGACGAGGTCAGCACCCGCTCGCCGACGGCGACGGTGCCGGAGTCGGGCACCTCGAGGCCGGCGATGGTGCGCAGCAGGGTCGTCTTCCCGCACCCGCTGGGGCCGAGCAGGGCCACCACGGAGCCCGGCGCTACCCGCAACGACACGTCACGGAGCACCGGGACGGATCCGAAGCGCTTCGAGATCCGGTCGACGACGATGGCGTCGGAGGTGCTCGCGAGGCGGGACGGGGAGATGTTCATCGCACCTCACAGCCTACGCCCGGTGGGCCGAACACCTCCAAGCGTCGGGGGCCTCCCGTCCCCGTCAGCCAGCGGCCAGCGCCGGCGGGAGCGGCTGGGCATGGACCACCGAGAGGCGGCGGGTGGCACGGGTGAGGGCCACGTACAGCGACCGCAAGCCCTGGGGCTCCTCGGCGACGATGGCTGCCGGCTCAACGACGATGATGGCGTCGAGCTCGAGCCCCTTCACCAGCCGGACGGGGACGAGGTTGACCTGAGCATCGATGCCCGAACGGGCCGCCTCGCCGTGGTCGACACCGGCGGCGGTGAGCGCCTCGGCGAGGTCTGCCAACAGGGAGTCGGGGGCGATGACGGCCACGTTGCCCTCCCCCACGGCGTCGCGCTCGCGCGCGGCGAGGCGGGCCACCTCGGCCGCCAGCCCGTCGGGCTCGACGGCGAGCACCACCGGGAGGTCGCCGCCGGCGCGCACCGCGGTGGGCGGGGTGAGGTCAGGAGCCGCCTCGGCCAGCACGCGGTTGGCCAGCGTCATGATCGAGGCCGGGGTGCGGTAGCCGATGCTGAGCTCGGTGCGGCGTGCCGGACGCCGGGACGGGAGGTGGGAGATCACGTCGTCCCAGCTGTCGGGCGCCCACGGCCCGGTGGCCTGGGCCATGTCGCCCACGATGGTCATCGATCCGCCGAGGGAGCGGCGGGCGAGCATGCGCAGCTGCATGGGCGAGAGGTCCTGCACCTCGTCCACGACGATGTGGCCGAAGGTCCGCATCTCGGCGTCCTCCTTGGCCTTGCGGGCGCCGAGGAGAGAGCGCGCCTCGTCGAGGAGGGGCACGTCGGCCGTGGTCCAGCGGCGGTCGTCGTCGCGCTCGCCACGCTCGTGGTGCAGCGACTCCAGCTCCTCGTCGGTGAGGTGGCCGTCGGCCGCCAGGCGGGTGAGGGGCCGTGAGCCGAAGAGGTCGCGGAGCAGGTCGACTGGGGTCAGCACCGGCCACATGCGCTCCAGGGCGGCCCGCACGTCGGCATCGCCGAGCAGGCGTTCGCGCACGACGTCGGCCTCGAGCTCGGCGTGGGCGCTCGCAGCCAGCTCCTCCCAGAGCCCGGCCTCGACGAAGCGGCGACCGGCGTTGTGGTTGCGGGCCCGCCGCCGGGCATCGCGAACGATGCGCCGGCTGGCCTCCACGCTGCAGCGGAGGCGGAGCAGTCCCATGCCCACCACCAGGTCCTCGCGGAGGGGTCGCTGGCGGTCGCGCACGGCGTGGGCGAGGAGGGCGACCATCCGCAGGTCGCCCTTGACCCGGTCGGCCACGGGGTTGTCGCGACCCTGGCCAACGCGCTCGGGCACGAGGTCGGCGAGGAGGGCGAGCTCGACACCCGCCTCGCCGAGGGATGGCAGCACCCGCTCGATGTAGCGGAGGTACAGGCGGTTGGGGCCGACCACCAGCACGCCCTGGCCCTCGAGGGGGAAGCGGTGGGTGTAGAGCAGGTAGGCGGCGCGGTGCAGGGCCACCACCGTCTTGCCGGTCCCCGGCCCGCCCTGGACGACGAGCAGGCCACCGAGATCGGAGCGGATGATCTCGTCCTGCTCGGCCTGGATCGTGGCCACGATGTCGCCCAGCCGACCGGTGCGGGCGCCTTCGAGGGCGGTGAGCAGGACGCTCTGACCCACCAGGCCGCCGCCCGCGGTGCCCTCGCCACCGGCGACGAAGGTCTCGTCCTCGATGTCGAGCAGGCGAGGCCCGCGCGTGGCGAAGTGCCGCCGACGGGCCAGACCCATGGGGTCGCGCCCCGTCGCCCGGTAGAAGGGCTCGGCGATGGGGGCCCGCCAGTCGACGACCACCGGCTCCTGGGCGTCGTCGGCCACGGCGAGGCGGCCGATGTAGAAGCGTTCGTCGACCTCGCCGTCGGGGTCGATCCGACCGAAGACGAGCGCGACGTCACCGAGGTGGAGCTGGGCGAGCCGGTTGCGGATGGCGTCCTCGACCATCTCCGACTCGTACCGGGCCTGGTGGGTGCCGCCTGGACCGACCGTGGTCAGGCGGCGGAGCTCGATGGCCCGCTGCCGGGCCGAGACGAGGCACTCGTACGCGTGGTCGATGTAGGCCTGCTCCGCCTCCAGCTCCGGATGTCCGGCCACGCACGCCCCTCTGGTCCGACCTCGGGGCGAACCCCGCCCCCGAAAGGGGGTGGACCATCCTACGAGACGGCGGCGACCTCCCGGGTGCCGCCGCCGTCTCGTCCCGCCTAGGCGGTGCGGACGGCCTGGATCTCCAGCTGGACCTTGACCTTGCGCCCGACGAGTACACCGCCGGTCTCGAGGGCCTGGTTCCACGTCAGGCCGAAGGCCTCACGATCGATCTCGGCCTCAGCCGTGAAGGCGATCCGGGCGCTGCCCCACGGGTCGGCGCTGATGGCGCCCTCGAAGGTGGTGTCGAGGATCACCGGCTGGCTGACGCCCTTGATGGTGAGGTCGCCCTCCACCCTCCAGCCCCCCGCCGCTGCGCTGACCCGGCGCGAACGGAACGTCATGGCCGGGTGAACCTCCGCGTCGAAGAAGTCGGCGGAGCGGAGGTGGGTGTCGCGGCCCTCGTCGCGGGTGTCGACGCTGGCCAGGTCGATCTCGGCCTCCACCGACGAGTCGGTCGGGTCGTCGGCCACCACGACGGTGCCGAAGAAGGCGCCGAAGCGTCCCCGGACCTTCGACAGGCCGAGGTGGCGGACGGTGAAGCCCACCTCCGAGTGGGAGGGGTCGATCTCGAACGTGCCGGGAGTGGGCACCTCGGCGCCCTGAACGCTGCGGGTGACGGTGGTGGTCGCGGTGTCTGTCATCGGATCGCTCCTTCTCGTTGTTGCTGCAATGGTTGTAGGAACAGCCATGCTACCCGCAACTAGTTGCGGTTGCAACAGTTGCAGGTGGCTCCTATCCTCGGGCCATGGCTCCCCCGGCTCCCGGCGCGCTCGACGACCTGCTGGCCGAGGGCCAGGAGCGCATCACCGCCTACGGGATGCTGCTGGAGGCGCGGGCCTCTCTGGTCAGTGCGGTCGCCGACGAGCTCGAGGCGACATCGGGCCTCTCCCCTGCCTGGTTCGAGGTACTGGTGCGGCTCGCCCGCAGCCCGGGCAAGCAGATGCGCATGAGCGAGCTCGCCGCCCAGGTCCTGTTCAGCACCAGCGGCCTCACCCGGCTGATCGACCGCATGGAGCACGCCGCGCTCGTGCGGCGGGAGTCGTGTCCCGATGACCGGCGCGGGGCCTTCGCTGTGCTCACCGACGACGGGCTCGCCGCGCTTGAGCGAGCGCTCCCGGCCCACCTCGAGAGCCTCGACCGGCACCTGGTCGACCCTCTCGGCGCCCGCGGCCTCGCCACCCTGACGGCGCTGCTCGAGCGGCTGCGGGACGCGACCCGGTCCGCCGACCCCGCCGACGCCTGACGTGGCAGGCATCGCTCTCGTGCTCGGCGCCGGCGGTGTGGTCGGCCACGCCTGGCACGCCGGCGTGCTCACCGCCCTCGAGGAGACCACGCGGTGGGACCCCCGGTCGGCCGAGATCGTCGTCGGGACCTCGGCCGGGTCGGTGGTGGGGGCCCTGCTGCGCGGCGGGTTCGCCGCCGCCGACATCTATGCGCGCTCCACCGGCGGGCGCCTGTCCGACGAGGGCCGGCGCGCGCTGGCCCAGGCCGGCATCAAGGGACCGCCGCGCTCGTTCTCCCGAGCCGACGCGGCGACCGGCCCGCGCTGGTCGCCGGCGTCGCCGGGGTTGGCCACCCGGACCGTCCTCGCCCCCTGGCGGTTGCGACCAGGCCTGCTCATGGCCGGCATCCTGCCCCGCGGCCGCGTCGACACCACCGCCATCGGCGACGCCGCCCGGGCGTTCCACCCCTCGGGGTGGCCCGACCGGTCGCTGTGGCTGTGCGCCGTGCGGCTCGACGACGGCCACCGCGTGGTCTTCGGTCGCGACGAGGGGACGGTCGACCTCGGCCACGCCGTCGAGGCGTCATGCGCCATCCCGGGCTTCTTCCGACCCGTGCCCATCGACGGCCGCGACCACGTGGACGGGGGCGTCCACTCGCCCACCAACGCCGACGTCCTCGCCGGCCTCGACCTCGACCTCATCCTCGTGTCGTCGTCGATGTCGCTCGACTCCAGCGCCCTGCGACGACCCGCCCTCGACCGCATGGTGCGGGTGGGCCACCGCGCCGCCCTCCAGCGCGAGGTGACCGTGTTGCGGACCGACCGGAGCCGGGTGATCACCCTCCAGCCCGGGCCCGACGACCTCGCCGTCATGGGGCCCACCTCCAGGTCCATGGACGAGAGCAGGCGCAAGGCGGTGGCCGAGCGAGCCCGCCAGACGACGCTGCGGCGCCTCCGCTCCGACCGCCTGAGGGACGAGCTCAGCGCCCTCGGTTGAACGGGGCGATGACCCGTCGGCGACAGGACCCGTGAGCCCAACAGAGGACGCCTCGGCCGAAGGCCGAGACCGCCCAACCGGAAGCGAGCGGGTGGCGCCGATGGGGGGACCTGCCCGGAGCCTGCGGAGGGCGGGAGGACCCGTCGGCGACAGGACCCGTGAGCCCCTCAGCGACCGGGGTCCTCGCCCACCTCCCGGAGGGCGTCGGCGATGGCGCCCCGCAGGCGCCGGGCCCCGATGGGGTCGAGGTGGGCGACGACCCCGGTCCCCGCGCCGCCGGCGTCCTCCACGGTGAGCGCCACCCGCAGGTCGTCGCAGGCCTCGCAGTCGTCGAGGAGCTGGACCATCCAGGAGGCCGGGGGCTTGTCGTCGTCCTCCGCCCCCGCGGGGTGGGCGTCGACGGCGTCGTCGATCGATCGTCGCATGGGCCCATCCTGACAGCCACCGGTACGGTGGCGACCGTGCCGCCGCCCCCCGTCGCAGCTGACGCCTCGCCGTTCCTCGCCGCCTGCCGGCGGCAGCCGGTGCCCCACACGCCGGTGTGGTTCATGCGCCAGGCCGGCCGCTCGCTCCCCGAGTACCGCGCCGTGCGCGAGCGAGCGGGCACCTTCGACGCCATGGTGCGCGACCCGGCCACCGCCGCCGAGGTCACCCTCCAGCCCGTGCGCCGGCTCGGGGTCGACGCCGCCATCCTCTTCTCCGACATCGTGACGCCGGTGCAGGCCCTGCTCCCCGGCCTCGCCATCCTCCCGGGGCGGGGCCCGGTGCTCGAGGAGCCCATCCGCACCCGGTCCGACCTCGACCGCCTCCGGCCCCTCGAGCCCGAGGTCGACATCCCCTACGTCCTCGAGACGGTGCGCCTGGTGCGAGCCGAGCTGGACCCGTCCGTGGCGCTCATCGGCTTCGCCGGGGCACCCTTCACGGTCGCCAGCTACCTCGTCGAGGGGGGCAAGTCGCGCGAGTACCGCCACACCAAGGCGCTCATGTACGGCCAGCCCGACGTGTGGGCCGAGCTGGCCGACCGGCTGGCCGACATCAGCCTCGCCACCCTCCGCGCCCAGGTCGCCGCCGGTGCCCAGGCCGTGCAGGTGTTCGACTCGTGGGTCGGCGCCCTGTCCGCCGACGACTACCGCACCTACGTCCTCCCCGCCTCCCGCCGCATCTTCGAAGGCCTGGCCGACCTCGGCGTGCCCCGCATCCACTTCGGGGTGGGCACCGGCCACCTGCTCGGCCTCATGGCCGAGGCCGGCGCCGACGTGGTGGGCGTCGACTGGCGCACACCGCTGGACGAGGCCCGCCGGATCGTGGGCCCCGACCGGGCCGTGCAGGGCAACCTCGACCCCACCACGCTCTTCGCCCCCGACGACGTGCTCGACGACCGGGTCCGCCGGGTCCTCGCCGCCGGCACTGGCCCCGGCCACGTGTTCAACCTGGGCTGGGGTGTCCTGCCCGAGATCGACCCCGACCGCCTCCGCCGCGTCGTCGACCTCGTCCACGCCGAGACCACCACGTGAGGGTCGCCGTCGTCGGTGGGGGGATCGCCGGGTTGGCGGCGGCCCACGAGCTGGCCGACCGACCCGACGTGGAGGTGGTGGTGCTCGAGGCGGGCGACCGCCTGGGCGGCAAGGTGGCCACCGCCCCCTTCGCCGGGGTCGACCTCGACCTCGCTCCCGACGCCTTCCTTGCCCGCCGGCCCGAAGCGGTGCAGCTGTGTCGTGAGCTCGGCCTCGAGGACCGCATGGTGGCGCCGGCCAGCGGCTCGGCATGGGTGTGGACCCGCGGGCGCCTTCGGCGGCTGCCCGCCGGGCTCCTCCTCGGCGTGCCCACCGACGTGCGCGCCCTGCTCCGCTCCGGCGTGCTCTCCCCCCTCGGCGCCCTGCGGGCCTCCCTCGAGCCGCTCCTCCCCGGTTCGCCGCTCGGGTCCGACGCCACCATCGGCTCGGTCATGCGCCGGCGGCTGGG
>DATKDW010000042.1 GCA_035512495.1 Acidimicrobiales bacterium | reverse complement strand
GTGTGGCAAATCTAAGAACGTCGCAATACGCGGGCCCTCGCAACATGATCAACATCGCGTCGTACATTTCCGGCTATTTCGACGGTGAAGGATGCTTCTCCGTATCGATCAGCCCCCGACCTTCGCTGAAGGTTGGATGGGAAGTTCGACCGAGCGTTTCGGTCAGCCAAAACGCTGATCGTGGCGAAGTGATCGCGCTGATATCCAAATACTTCGGATGCGGCTCGATCCGACCGGATCGAAGTGACAGGACCATCAAGTGGGAGACGAGACGTCTTGACGACATCGTCAGGTCTGTCCTACCTCATTTTGAGCGTCAGCCACTTCTGTCCGGGAAACAACGAGATGTCGATCTACTTGCAACGATCTGCCAGCAAATGCTGGCTGGTGACCATCGAACAAGGGATGGACTAATGCATATCGCTCAGCTGACTATCGAAATGAACCCGAGCGGTTTAAGGAGATACACGCTGACGGAGATCGAAGCGAGTGCAAGGTGAAGGCATAGTCTGTCCCACTGGAAACAGTGGAATTAGATGAAGTTCCGACCTGCACGAATGGCGTAACGACTTCACTACTGTCTCAACCACTGACCCGGCGAAATTGAAGTCCGAGTAAAGATGCTCGGTAGCTGTGACAGGACGGAAAGACCCCGTGGACCTTTACTACAACCTGATGTTGAGTTTTGGTACATATTGTGTAGGATAGGTGGGAGGCTTGGAAGCTGCAGCGCTAGCTGTGGTGGAGCCAACGTTGAAATACCACCCTGTATGTACTGGGGCTCTAACCCAGACCCGTGAATCCGGGTCGGGGACAGCGGCAGGCGGGTAGTTTGACTGGGGCGGTCGCCTCCTAAAGAGTAACGGAGGCGCCCAAAGGTTCCCTCAGGCTGGTTGGCAATCAGCCGTCGAGTGCAATGGCACAAGGGAGCTTGACTGCGAGACACACAGGTCGAGCAGGTGCGAAAGCAGGGCATAGTGATCCGGCGGTTGCGTGTGGAAGCGCCGTCGCTCAACGGATAAAAGGTACCCCGGGGATAACAGGCTCATCTTCCCCAAGAGTCCATATCGACGGGAAGGTTTGGCACCTCGATGTCGGCTCATCGCATCCTGGGGCTGAAGCAGGTCCCAAGGGTTGGGCTGTTCGCCCATTAAAGCGGTACGCGAGCTGGGTTTAGAACGTCGTGAGACAGTTCGGTCCCTATCCGCTGCAGCCGTAGGAGATTTGAGGAAGGCTGTCCCTAGTACGAGAGGACCGGGACGGACGCAGCTCTGGTGTGCCAGTTGTCCTGCCAAGGGCACGGCTGGTTTGCCACCTGCGGAAGGGATAAGCGCTGAAAGCATCTAAGTGCGAAGCCCGTTCCAAGATGAGATCTCCCACTGGGTCAACCAGGTAAGGCCCGTGGCCAGACGACCACGTTGATAGGCCGGAGGTGTACGCACAGCAATGTGTTCAGCCGACCGGTACTAATCGGCCGAGGGCTTGGATCTACTCGCTCGTGCTCGCTATCGAACGCTCACAGGAGCAGCCTCTCCCCTTCGGGGATGAGGCGCCTTGAACACCGTTCACCGTTTTCCGGTGGCCATGGCGGCAGGGTCACACCCGTTCCCATTCCGAACACGGAAGTTAAGCCTGCCAGCGCCGATGGTACTTGGGGGGAATCCCCCTGGGAGAGTAGGACGCCGCCGGATCATCTCGAAGAGAAGCCCCCTCCACGGAGGGGGCTTCTCGTCGTTTTCGGGGTCTCGGGGGACCCCGGTAGCGTGGCGAGGTGCCCACGCCCCCCGATCCCGACCGAGACGACCGCCGGCGGGGTGCGACCGGCGGTGGCGCACGACGTTCGCCCGGGTCCCGCCAGGGGCGCCCGCCGAGCCGGGGCCAGGCCGCCCGCGGAGGGGCATCGGGCAGCGCTCGTGGTGGTGCGCCCAGGAGCCAGGCCGGCCGCGGCCGCGACGACCAGGGTCGAGGCCGTCCCGGTGCCTCGACCGGTCGCCCCGGTCGCCCCGCGGGACGCGGCCGGCCCGAGCGCGCTCCCTCCCGTGGGCAGCGCGGTGCCGGTTGGGGCGACGGCCCTCGTCGGCCCAGCGGGGCTGCCGATCGGGCCAAGGACCCGCGGGCCGGTCGGTGGGGCGGTGTCGCTCGTCGGGGGACGCGGAACCTCGAGCCCGACCCCGGCCGCCCGAAGGAGCCGAACCGCGACCGCGGTGCGCCGGCCCGCCACCAGCAGGATCAGTGGATCGACGAGGGGCCCGTCCGCGACGAGGCCGCCTCGGCGGTGGCGCGGGGGGCACGGGGGGCCAAGAAGGGTCGCGTCCGCCGTCGCAAGGGCGAGCTCCCGGCTGAGGTCGCCGACGAGCTCGGTCGCGCCGTCGGTGCCGGTCGCGCCGGCAAGGTCCACGAGCGGCTCCGGGAGGCGGCCAAGGCGTACGAGGCCGAGCGATGGCGTGACGCCCGCCGGCTCCTCGCACCGCTGGCGGAGCAGGCGCCGAGCTCGGCCTCGGTCCGCGAGCTCCATGGCCTCTCGCTGTACCGGATGGGCCGCTGGCGTGAGGCGATCCGGGAGCTCGAGGCGTTCGAGATGCTCTCCGGCTCGGTCGACCAGCACCCCGTGATGGCCGACTGCCACCGCGCCCTCGGTCACGTGGCCCGGGTGCGGGAGCTGTGGGACGAGCTCCGGCGGGGCGGGGCAGCGATCGAGGTGCTGACCGAGGGACGGATCGTCACTGCCGCCACCATCGCGGATGCGGGCGACATCCCCTCGGCCATCAACCTGCTGCAGGAGGGACCGATCGGGGTCCGCAACCCCCAGGAGCACCACCTGCGGCTCTGGTACGCGCTCGCTTCGCTCTACGAGCGCGCTGGGGATGTCCCCCGGGCCAGGGAGCTGTTTCGGCGCATCTGCCTGGCGGACGTGAGCTTCGCCGACGCCGCCGACCGTCACGACGCCCTCGTCTGACCGGGTCGCTGTCACACGGCCTCCCTAGGGTGGCGTCGCTGCCGGTCACGGCAGCCACCTCCCCCTCTCGACGCCGGCACTCGCCGGCACGGTCCGCCGGCGACGCCGGCGAGGAGCAAGGGAGCACCGCCATGGTCAACGTCGTCGTCCTGCACGGACGCCTGTCCCGCCCGCCCGAGCGCCGATGGCTGCCCTCTGGGGACGAGCTGGTCAACCTCGAGGTCACCGTCGAGCGCGCGGAGGGACCCGCCGAGTCGGTCCCGGTCGTGTGGTTCGGCGCCCCGCCGTCGGTCGACGAGCTCGACGTCGGTGCCCAGGTGGCGGTCGCCGGTCGGGTGCGGCGCCGGTTCTTCCGGGCCGGCGGGAGCACGCAGAGCCGCACCGAGGTCGTGGCCGACGGCGTGGTGCCGGTCCGCCAGGCCGCCCGGGCACGCCGTCTGGTGGCGGGCGCCGCCGCCGCGGTCGACGACGGCCTGGCGGCGCTACCGGCCCCGCCCCGCCGGGCACGGGCACGCCCGGCGGCCGGTCAGGCGGTGGAGGCCTCGTAGATGGAGGCGATCGACCGGTCGAGCGTGGCGTCGAACTCCTCGTCGCTCTGCTGGGCCGAGAGGCCCTCGGTGAGCGCTCGGGAGAAGCTGGCGATGACGCCCTTGTTGCGGGCCAGGCGGGCGTTGGCCTCGTCGCGGCCGTAGCCACCCGACAGCGCCACGACCTTCAGCACCCGGGGGTGGTCGACGAGCTCCTGGTAGAAGCCGTCCTCGTCGGGCAACGTCAGCTTGAGCATCACCTGCTGGCCCTCGGGCAGCTGGTCGAGGCCGGCGACGAGGGCGGACCGGAGCAGGGCTTCGGCCTCGGCCTTCGAGGGGCTGTGGATGTCGATCTCGGGCTCGAGGATCGGGACGAGGCCGGCAGCGAGGATCTGGCGGCCCACCTCGAGCTGCTGGTCGACCACGGCCTGCACGCCGGCCTGGTCGGCCAGCTTGATCACGGATCGCATCTTCGTGCCGAAGATGCCCTTCCCGACGGCGCGGCTGAGGAGCTCGTCGAGGCCCGGCATGGGCTTCATGACCTGGGCCCCGTCGGCCTCGTCGGCCAGGCCCTTGTCGACCTTCAGGATGGGAACGACCGCCTTGACGTCCCAGAGGTACTCGGCGGACTCGCGCCCCTCGATCTGGCGATCCATGGTGTCCTCGAAGAGGATGGAGCCGAGGATGCGGTCACCGCCGAAGCTGGGGCTGGTGATGATCCGGGTCCGCATCTCGTGGATGCGGGTGAACATCTCCTCGTCGTTCGAGTACTGGTCCTCGTCGACGCCGTAGAGCTTCAGCGCCTTGGGGGTGCTGCCCCCGCTCTGGTCGAGGGCGGCGATGAAGCCGTCCCCACGCTGCACCTTCTGGAGCTGCTGTTGGTTCATGGAAGGGTTCCCGTCGGTCTGCCGGTCGTTCGTCGTGGCGGACGCTACCCAGCATCACCGGGGGCGGCGAGCGGGGTGCCGGAGGGGCCGGTGGCGCGTCGGAGACCGTCGTCTTCGCTGCTACCGTCGACTCCGTTCGAATTGCACGATGGGGGGATCCAGCTCGTGGCCGACACCGCACATCGCCCGGGAGAGACCAAGACGCTCGACCGGGTGGTCATCCGCTTCGCCGGGGATTCCGGCGACGGGATGCAGCTCACGGGCGACCGCTTCACCAGCGCCAGCGCCCTGTTCGGCAACGACCTCTCGACCCTGCCCGACTTCCCGGCCGAGATCCGGGCGCCAGCGGGCACCCTCGCCGGGGTCTCGGCGTTCCAGGTCCACATCTCCGACCACGACATCACCACGCCGGGCGACGCCCCGGACGTCCTGGTGGCGATGAACCCCGCCGCCCTGCGCGCCGAGCTGGGCACGTTGCGCCCCCTCGGGACGGTGATCCTCAACATCGACACCTTCGACGAGCGCAACCTCAAGAAGGCCGGGTACACGTCGAACCCCCTGGAGGACGACACCCTCGCCGGCCACACGGTCTACGAGGTGCCGATGACCAGCCTCACCCTGGAGGCGGTCAAGGACCTCGGGGTGAAGTCCCGCGACGCCGACCGGTCGAAGAACTTCTTCGCCCTCGGCCTCATCAGCTGGATGTACACCCGGCCCCTCGAACCCACGCTGGAGTGGGTGAAGGAGAAGTTCGCCAAGAACGCCCTGGTGGCCGACGCCAACATCGCCGCCCTCAAGGCGGGCCACGCCTTCGGGGAGACCGCCGAGCTGTTCGACCACCCCTTCGAGGTGCAGCCGGCCGAGCTGCCGTCGGGGACCTACACGAACATCACCGGCAACATCGCCCTGGCCTGGGGCCTCGTGGCAGCCGGTCAACAGGCCGGGTTGCCCATCTACCTCGGGTCGTACCCGATCACGCCGGCGTCCGACATCCTCCACGAGCTCTCGAAGCACAAGCGCTTCGGCATCCGCACCTTCCAGGCCGAGGACGAGATCGCCGGCATCGGCGCCGCCCTCGGTGCCGCCTTCGGCGGGCACTTGGGCGTGACCACCACCAGCGGTCCCGGGCTGTCGCTGAAGGCCGAGACCATGGGCCTGGCGGTGAGCCTCGAGCTGCCGCTCCTCATCATCGACATCCAGCGCGGCGGGCCCTCGACCGGGCTGCCGACCAAGACCGAGGCCGCCGACCTCCTCCAGGCCCTCCACGGCCGCCACGGCGAGTCGCCCATGCCGGTGGTGGCGGCGTACAGCCCCTCGCACTGCTTCCACGCCGCCCTCGAGGCTGCCCGCATCGCCATCACCTACCGCACGCCCGTGATCCTCCTCTCCGACGGCTACCTGGCCAACGGGGCCGAGCCCTGGCGGTTGCCCGACGTCGCGGAGCTGCCGACCATCGACCCGGCCTTCGCCACCGCTCCCAACCACACCGGCCCCGAGGGTGAGGACGAGTTCTGGCCCTACCTCCGCGACCCGGACACCCTCGCCCGGGCCTGGGCGACCCCGGGCACGCCCGGCCTGATGCACCGCATCGGCGGTCTGGAGAAGGCCGACGGCACCGGCAACATCTCCTACGACCCGGCCAACCACGAGCGCATGGTCCACCTGCGGGCGGCCAAGATCGCGGGCATCGACGTGCCCCCCGTCGAGGTCGAGGGCGACCCCGACGCCGACCTCCTCGTCCTCGGGTGGGGCTCCACCTGGGGGGCGATCAGCACCGCCGTCAACCGGGCGCGGGAGGCGGGTCACCGCGTGGCCCGGGCCCACCTCACCCACCTCAACCCCCTACCGGCGAACCTGGGCGAGGTCCTCGCCGGCCGGCGGAGGATCCTGGTGCCGGAGATGAACCTCGGCCAGCTCACGATGCTGGTCCGTGCCCGCTACCTCGTCGATGCCGAGGTGCTCTCGAAGGTGGCCGGCCAGCCCTTCACCGGGGCCGAGGTCGAGGCCCGCATCATGGACATCCTGGAGGAGCTCCGTGGCTGACACGACCATCCCCGTGACCACCCGCAAGGACTGGGCCAGCGACCAGGAGGTCCGCTGGTGCCCGGGGTGCGGTGACTACTCGATCCTGACCGCCATGCAGCTGCTCATGCCCGACCTCGGGGTCCGGCCGGAGAACACCGTCTTCCTGTCGGGCATCGGGTGCGCGGCTCGCTTCCCGTACTACATGGAGACCTACGGGATGCACTCCATCCACGGGCGGGCGCCGGCCATCGCCACCGGGCTCGCCATGGCCCGGCCCGACCTCGACGTCTGGGTGGTCACCGGCGACGGCGACTCGCTCTCGATCGGTGGCAACCACCTGATCCACGCCCTGCGGCGCAACGTCAACCTCACCATCTTGTTGTTCAACAACCAGATCTACGGGCTCACCAAGGGTCAGTACTCACCCACCAGCGAGGTCGGCAAGGTCACCAAGTCGACGCCGTTCGGGTCGCTCGACCAGCCGTTCAACCCGGTGAGCCTGGCGCTGGGGGCCGAGGCCACCTTCGTGGCCCGCACCCACGACATGGACCGCCAGCACATGATGGAGACCTTCCGGCGGGCGCATGCCCACAAGGGGGCAGCGCTGGTGGAGATCTACCAGAACTGCAACGTCTTCAACGACGGCGCCTTCGCCACCATCACCTCGAAGCAGAACCGGTCACAGGGCCTCATCCCGTTGGTGCACGGTGAGCCCATCCGCTTCGGCGACGACGGCGAACGGGGGGTCGCGCTAGACACGCAGGGCCACGCCACCATCGTCGACGTGGCCGACGTGGGCGTGGACGCCCTGCTCGTGCACGACGAGGCCCGGCCGGACCCCACGCTGGCGTTCACCCTCTCCCGGCTGGCGACCGGCCCCACCATGCCCACGCCCATCGGGGTGTTCCGGGCAGTGGAGCGCCTGGAGTACGGCAGCGAGGTCACTCGGCAGATGGCGGCCGCCCAGGACGAGTCAGGTCCGGGCGACCTGGCCGAGCTGCTGCGGTCCGCGGGCACCTGGGAGGCCTGACCGACGGGGCGCGAGTGTGACCACTGCCATGTGGGCACGGTGGCCAGGCAGGGGGTTCCCCTGTCCGGCGGTGAAGCAGGATGGCGGAACAAGTGACCGACCGGTAACTTACGGGGAAGGCCCCCGAGGAGACGCAGTTGCACGCACCACGCCCAGCGTTGGGACGCTGTGCCGCCGGACTGGCGGTGCTGGCCCTGATCGCCTCCGTCGCCTTCGCACTCGGCACCGGACCCGTGCAGGCCCAGGCCGGCGGCGAGGTCACGGCCGACAAGGAGGGCTGGTGGAACCGCCTCGCCGGCGCCGAGGACGAGGCGGGCGCCCCGGCGAACCCGCTCGGCGGGTCGCCCGCTCCGGCGCCCGACAGCGGGGTGCCCGAGGGTGCGGTGGCCGTGGGCGCTACCCTCGGTGAGACCGACAAGGTGGCCGCCATCGGGATCGTGCTGCCCGTCGAGCGGGGCGCCGTCGTGAGCGAGCTGCGGATGGACCTCGCCCTCGCCGAGGGCACGGGCGCCCAGCGCAACGAGGACGGCGCCGGGGTGCTGGCCTGCCCGATCACCGGGTTCTTCGTGCCGGAGGAGAACGGCGAGTTCGCCAACCGCCCCGAGGCAGACTGCGACATCTCCAACGCACCGGGTGAGCGTCTCGAGGACGGGTCCTGGACCTTCGACCTGACCGCCATCGCGTCCCTCTGGGTCGACTCGTCGGGGACGCTGATCCCCAACGGTGTCCTGCTGGTGCCCGACGTGGAGCCGCCGGAGTCGTTCCAGCTCTCCTTCGCCGGCCTGCCCGACGGGGTGACGTTCGCGTTCTCGGCCACCGCCGGCGGCGACCCCGATGACCCCTTCGGCGCCGACGGTGGCGGCTTCGACGACGCCCCCAGCCGTGGCGGCGGTGGGTTCGACCCAGGTTCGCCCCCCGCCGGCACGGGCGGCGGCTCGTTCACCCCACCGCCGCCGCCGGCCGCCGGACCGGGACCCGAGGTCGACGGTGACGACGAGGCGATCGACGCCCCCGCTGCTGGCGGATCCGATCAGGCCGCGCCCACCACCCAGCGCGAAAGCCAGGCAGGCAACACCCTCGGCAACATCCCGCCGGTCGCCTGGATCACCCTGGTGGCTGGACTCGCCCTCGCCGTCGTTGCCGCCTGGTCGCTCGGCTCGGCCAACCAGGTCGAGCCGACGGCGCGCCGCACCGGCGGCGTCAGCCGTGCTCTCGCCGCCCGCGCCACCGCGGCGCAGGCCGCCCCCCGAACCGCAACGGAGATGCCATGACCACCCGCCAGCGCACCAGCACCCGATTGGCCGTCCTGTTCGCTGTCCTCGCCCTGGTGGCGACGGCGTGCGGGCAGAAGCCCGATGTCGCCGACGTGGCCGCCGGAGGTGGTGGCTTCGACAGCTCGGGCCAGACCGGCGGTGGCGCCTTCGACGGTGGGGGCGGTGGCGGGGGCGACCTCGGCACGGGCTCACCCGATGGTGCGACCGGCGGCACAGGCGGCGGCACCGGTGGCGCCGGTGGCGGGGGGACCGGAGGGACCGCAGGCGGTGGCGCAGGCGGCACAGGCGGCGACCCCGCGGCTCCCGGAGGCGGTGGCGGCGCGGCTCCCGGCGGTGGCGGCGGCGGTGACGGTCCGGCGCCGGCCGGCGACCGCACCGGCATCAGCGAGACCACGATCAAGATCGGCATCCACGCCCCCGTGTCCGGCGCAGCGCCCTTCCCCCAGAACTCCTTCCGCGACGGCGCACCCGTCTACTGGGAGTTCCTGAAGGGCAAGGGTGGGGTGCACGGCCGCAACGGGGAGATCGTCTTCGAGGACGACCAGTTCGACCCGGCGGTCGCACGGCGCGTCTGCCAGAAGATGGTCGAGCAGGACAAGGTCTTCCTCCTCGTCGGCGGCGGTGGCGCCGACCAGATCACCGCCTGCGCCCAGTACGCCAACAGCGTCGGAGTGCCCTACCTGTCAGCCGGCGTCAACGAGGCGGTGCTCGACAGCATCCGCGCCTACTTCGCCCTCTCCATGACCTACTCACAGCAGTCGCCGCTGCTGGTGCAGCTGGCCAAGAACCAGCTGGGCGGGGGCAGCTTCGCCATCGCCGTGGCCGACACGCCGTCGTTCGCCGACGCCCACGCAAGCATCACCCGAGAGGCCCAGCAGGGTGGCCTGAACATCGTCTACAACAAGTCGATCCCGAAGAGCGTGACACCCGGCGAGGCGCTCTCCATCGCCCAGGAGCTGTGCACCGCCGACGGGGGGCAGCCGGCCGAGATCGTCTACATCCTCGCCAGCCCCACGACGTTCCTGAACATCGCCACCGCAGCGGGCGGCCAGAACTGCGTGCCGCAGTACATCGGCCCGGGCATCACCAGCGGGCTCAACACCGTCGCCCAGGTGGGTGGCAACAACATCGGCGCCGCCAAGTTCCTCTCGCCGTTCCCGCAGCTCGACGTCATCGACCGGCTCGACCCCGACTTCCGCCAAGCCTTCCGAGACCAGGGCAGGGGCAACCCGGACGACATCGCCCTCGCCCTGTGGGGCCTCAACAAGGTGCTGGCATCGATGTTCAACGAGGCCGGCCCGGACATGAGCCGCCAGAGCTTCGTGCAGACGCTCGAGTCGGGCGCCGAGTTCGCCAGCGGCGTCTTCCCGCCCGTGCGGTACTCGGCCGACAACCACTTCGGCGGCAGCCAGACCCACCTCCTCGAGGCGAATGACGGAGCGTTCCGGACCATCGCCGAGTTCGTGTCGAGCTTCTGATGGCCGCCATCCTCGATCGGGTCCGCAGCGAGCCGCGCGCGATGGTCGGGCCCGGCATCGGCATCGCCGTGGTGGCGCTCCTCCTCCTGAGCGGGTCGACGGGCAGGACATCGCTGATCATCGGGTTGATCACCGGCGCTGCCTACAGCCTGATCGCCATGGGCATCGTGCTGATCTACAAGTCGAGCGGGGTCTTCAACTTCGCCCAGGGCGAGTTCGGCACCGTCGCCATCTTCGTGCTCTTCCTGCTCCGCCAGAACGACGTCCCGTACGCCCTCGCGGCACTTCTCGCCCTCGTGGCCGCCGGGCTCATGGGTCTGGTCGTGGAGGTGGGTGTCGTCCGGCCACTGTTCGAGGCGCCGCGCGTCACCCTCCTCGTCGCCACCGCCGGCGTCGCGCTGCTCGCCATAGGGACCCAGGTGTGGCTCGGTGACAACACCCTGCGCAACGTGGAGCCCGCCCTCACCCGCGGTGACCGGATCCGGCCGCTCGGCATCTTCCTCTCGGACCAGCGACTCCTGATCCTGGCGGTCGTCGTGGTGGTCGGGGTGCTGCTCGCCGCCTTCTTCCGGACCAACCTTGGCCTGGCCGTCCTCGCCGCCTCGCAGGAGGCCACGGCAACCAACCTCGTGGGCATCTCGGTGCGCCGGCTCTCCAGCCTCGTGTGGCTCCAGGCGGCCCTCCTCGGCGGCGTGGCGGGCATCCTGCTCGGGCCGACCGAGTCCTTCACGCCGGGGTTCGTGACCTCTCGATACCTGATCCTCGGGTTCACCGCAGCGGTGATCGGTGGGATGAGCAGCCTGCCCGGCGCGGTGCTGGGCGGGGTGATCGTCGGCGTCGGTGAGGCGCTGGGTGCCGCCGGCACCCTGGGTGATGCCGTGCCGGGCGGTGGTTTCGTGATCACCTTCGCACTCCTCGCCGCCATCCTCGCCCTGCGACCGCAGGGCCTCCTGGGGAAGGCCTGATGGCCGCCGTGGATCCCGCCGACCTCACCGAGCCCACCGCCGTCGCCGCGCCGGCGGCCGAGCCGGAGATCTCGGGCGACGAGCACTTCCGCCCGTCACCGGCCGGATGGACCGCCCGGGGGGCGGTCGTGGCCGGCGTCGTCGCGCTGGTCGTCGGCGTCCCCCTGGTTCGAGAGCCGCTCGACAGCTTCGAGTTCGCCGGCGCCGCCATCTTCGCCATCATCGGCCTGAGCCTCAACGTCCTCATCGGCTACACGGGCACCATCTCACTCGGCCACAACGCCTTCGTGGGGGTGGGCGCGTTCACCACCGCCTACGTGGTCGGGCAGTCGGGCCAGCCCTTCCTCCTCGGGGTGGCGGCCGCCACGCTGATCGGCGCGTTGCAGTCGCTCATCCTCGGTGGCCTGGCGCTGCGCATCAGCGGCCTGTACTTCGCCCTGATCACCCTCAGCTACGGCGTCATGGCGCAGGAGAGCATCTTCGGGATCAGTGCCTTCACCGGCGGTGGGGCTGGCGCCAGCGCGCCGGCGCCAACCGGGCCCGTCGCCTATTACTTCATCTGCCTCGCCTTCCTCGGCGTGGTGCTCTGGGTCGACTGGCGCCTCATCCGCTCCAAGGGTGGCCGGGCGCTGCTCGCCCTGCGGGAGAACCCGCGGGTGGCGGCTTCGCTCGGGATCAACGTGAAGGCCCACACCCTCATGGCCTTCATGGTGGCTGGAGCGTTCGCCGGCCTCGGTGGCGCCCTGCTGGCGCATCGCAACGTGGTGGTGAGCCCCACGACCTTCAGCTTCCAGCTCGCCCTTCTGTTCGTGATCATGACCGTCGTGGGTGGCCTCCGCAGCCGGGTGGGCATCATCATCGGCTCGTCGCTCTTCGCGCTCCTCACCTACCTCGTGCGCACCGTGCCCGGCTTCGAGCGCACCCTTGCCCGCTGGGACCTCGTCATCCCGCTCGTCCTCGTCGTCGCGGGCGCTGCGATCGTCATCAACCACCTCCGGCGGCGGGGACCACTCACGCCCTTCGTGGTGGTGGCAGGCCTCGTGGCGCTCCTCGCCCTCCTCGTGCTCTCACCCGTGACCGTGCCGTACCTCGAGGCCCGGCTCTCGGAGATCCCGAGGCTGAACCCCGAGGCGTCCCGCAACGTGGTCGGACCCGTGCTCCTGCTGCTCGTGCTCACCCGCCTTCCCGGTGGCATCGGCCAGCTCACGAAGCCGGTGCAGCTCTGGCTTCGGGGCGAGCGCTTCGACTGGTCGGTCGGCAAGGAGAAGGAGGTGCAGATCACCGATGTCCGTGCTTGAGACCAACGAGCTGAGCATCCGCTTCGGTGGGGTGCAGGCCGCCCGCGACGTCTCCATCTCCCTCGGAGAGTGGGAGATCGTCGGCATCATCGGCCCGAACGGCGCCGGAAAGACGACCACGTTCAACATGATCACCGGCTTCTACCAGCCCAACAGCGGCACGGTTCGCTACCGGGGGACGGACATCACCGAGATGAAGGTGCACGAGCGCGCCGCGCTGGGCCTGGGGCGGACGTTTCAGAACGTCGGGCTCGTCAAGGGCTCCACCGTCCGGGAGAACCTGCTCACCGCCCAGCACCTCCAGGCGCGCTACGGCGTGCTCGCGGGGATGCTCGGGTCGCCGGCGAGCATGGAGACCGAGCGTCAGCTGCGCGCCCGGGCCGACGCCATCCTCGAGATCGTCCGGCTCGACCACCTGGCAGACACACGGGTGCAGGGCCTGCCCTACGGTGACCTCAAGCGGGTGGAGATCGCCACGGTGCTGGCCACCGACCCCGACGTGCTCCTCCTCGACGAGCCGTCGTCGGGCATGGGGCCCGAGGAGGCCCACCAGCTCGGCGACACCCTCCTCGACCTCCGCCGGGAGTTCGGCCTCAGCATCATGATGATCGAGCACCACGTGCCGCTCGTGGTGCGGGTGTGCGACTACGTCTACTGCCTCAACTTCGGCGAGATGCTGGCCGAGGGCCTGCCGAACGTCGTCCGCAACCATCCCGAGGTCGTGCGGGCATACATGGGTGAGGACGTCGACACCGAGGACGCCGAGGTGGACGTCTGATGGCGCTGCTCGAGATCGAAGACCTCCAGGTGGGCTACGGCTTCCCCGTGCTCATGGGCATCAGCCTCGAGGTGGCAGAGGGGGAGACCGCCGTCTTGTTCGGCCTCAACGGCGCGGGCAAGACCACCACGGTGGCCACCATCGCCGGCCTGCTGGCACCCGACCGCGGCTCCATCCGCTTCGACGGCGAGGAGATCGCCGGCACTTCCGCCGCCGCCCTCGTGCCGAAGGGGATCGCGCTGGTGCCCGAGGGCCGCCGCGTCTTCCCCGGCCTCTCGGTGGCCAACAACCTCCGGATGGGCGCATGGGTGCGCCGAAAGGACACCAAAGGCGTCGCCGCGTCCCGCGACCTCGTCTACGAGTACTTCCCCCGACTTGCCGAGCGAGCTGATCAGCACGCGGGCACCCTCTCCGGTGGCGAGCAGCAGATGCTGGCCATCGGTCGGGCCATGATGAGCCGCCCCCGGCTGCTCCTCATCGACGAGGCCTCCCTCGGGCTCTCGCCGGCGCTGGCCAAGACGGTGTTCCAGGTCGTGGAGAAGATCAACGACGACGGGGTCACGGTGATCATCGTCGAACAGAACGTCGGTGTGCTGCCCTACGCCGACCGTGCCCTGATCATGGAGAAGGGCACCATCACGTACCACGGCGTCGGCGACGAGATCCAGAACGCCAACCTGCGCGAGCGCTACCTGGGCTCGGCTGAGGAGGAGTGAGTCAGCGATGAGCGACCAGACCGACCAGACCGACCAGACCACCGGCCAGCGGGGACCGAGCCTCGCCGGCGTCGGCGCATTCGTGGGCCAGCTCGGCGGCAAGCTCGGCATCGGCGTGTCGGTGCTCGGCTTCATCGTGATCTTCCTCGGGTGGAACGGGGCAGCGAGCTTCAACGACCTCCGCCAGCAGTTCCCCTACCTCGTGTCGGGCGGGATCGCGGGACTCGGCCTCGTCACGATCGGCGCCGCCCTCCTCATCGTCGAGAACAGCCGCAAGGAGCGGGTGGAGCTCACCCTTGCCCTCGCGGAGCTCACCCGTGCCGTCGAGGCCATGGGCTCGCCGACGACCAACGGCGCCGGCGCCGATCCGCCGATGCTCAGCGTCGCCCCTGGCCAGGTCGTCGCCGGGGCCAGCTCGTACCATCGGCCCGAGTGCCGCCTGGCGCAGGGTCAGGCCGACGCCGAGGGGATCGACCCCAGCGAGGCGCTCGAGCAGGGGCTCGCCCCGTGCCGGATCTGCACGCCGCCGACCGGTGATGTCACCGGCGAGGTGGCCGTCGTCGACGACGACACGCCCCGCCGCCGCCAGCTCAAGGCGAAGTAGCGGGGCCCGTCACCGACGGAACCCTCCCACCCAGACCTAGGGTGCAGGGATGCGCCTCGGACTGAACCTCGGGTACTTCGGTGCCGCCGCCCCGTCGGACACGATCCCCTTCGTGCAGCATGCCGAGTCACTCGGCTTCCACTCGGCCTGGACGGCCGAGGCCTACGGGTCCGACGCCATCGTGCCGCTGACGTGGGTTGCCGCCCACACCACGACCATGAACGTGGGCTCGGCCATCATGCAGATGCCGGCGCGGACCCCGGCCAGCACGGCGATGACGGCAGCAACGCTCGATCTGCTCTCGGGCGGCCGGTTCCTTCTGGGCCTCGGCCTCTCGGGCCCGCAGGTGGTGGAGGGCTGGCACGGCGAGGCCTACGGCAAGCCTCTCGGCAAGACGCGCGAGTACGTCTCGATCGTCCGGTCGATCCTCGCTCGCGAGGAGCGCCTCGAGCACCACGGCGAGCACTACGACATCCCCTACAGCGGGCCCGACGCCACCGGGCTGGGCAAGCCGCTCAAGCTGATCCTCCACCCGCACCGACCCGACATCCCCATCTACCTGGCGGCCATCGGGCCGAAGAACGTGGCTCTGACCGCCGAGATCGCCAACGGTTGGCTCCCCATCTTCTTCGCCCCCACGCGCTTCCAGGAGACCTATGGCGAGGCGTTCGCGGGCGTCGATCTGTCGGTGTTCGACATCGCCCCGTCGGTCACCGTGGTCCTCGGCGACGACGTCGACGCCTGCCGAAGCATGGTCAAGCCCATGCTCGCCCTCTACATCGGTGGCATGGGGGCTCGGGGCCGGAACTTCTACAACGACCTGGCGTGTCGCTACGGCTACGAGGCAGAGGCCAAGGCCATCCAGGACCTCTACCTCGACGGCAAGAAGGGCGACGCGGCCGCCGCGGTGCCCGACGCTCTCGTCGACGAGGTGTCGCTGTGCGGACCGAAGGAGCGCATCGCCGACCTGCTCGGGCCGTGGCGTGAGTCGCCGGTGACCACCATGATCTGCGGTACGGCCCAGAAGGAGGCCCTCGAGGTGATGGCCGAGCTGGTGTCCTAGGGGCTCACGGGTCCTGTCGCCGAGGCCCTTCCTAGGAGCGGCCCCGCCGGATGACGGCAGGGTTGTAGCAGGTGCCCTTCATCCCGAGCATCTGGGGCGGCACGCAGAGGTTGCTGTTCTGGCAGCGGCGGGGCTCGGGGCTGCCGGCGAGGATGCGCGCCGCGAGGTCGGGCTCGGCGTAGAAGGGACGGCCGAGGCCGACCAGGTCGGCCTGGCCGTCGTCGAGGATCTGGTTGACCTCCTCGGCGCTGCGGATGCCGCCCACGGCGAACACGGGGATCGACACCCGGGATTTGGCAGCGGTGAAGAGCTGGCGGTTCCAGACCGGGCGGAACGGTGCCCGTCGTCCGCCCACCACGTAGCCGGCGGTGAGGACGGCGCGCCGGACCCGGGAGGGCGCGGCCTGCTCGAAGCGCTTGCGGATCCCGCCCTCCCGCAGGATCGACGCCGGGACCCCGCCCCGGCTCAGCGTGGTGTCGGGGAACACCGAGACCTCCACCGGTGTCACCGCGTGGTAGCCCCACTCCTCGGCGAGCTCGCAGGTCCGCAGCGCCTCGTCCTGCGACACCCTGGGCAGGCCGGGCAGCGCGGTCTCGGCCGGGACCTTGACCGTGCAGGCGAAGTCGTCTCCCGCCCGCTCGGCGATCGCCTCCCGGATGACCCGGAGGAGGCTCGCTCGCCGCTCGGGGGAGCCTCCGAACTCGTCGGTGCGGCGGTTGTAGAACGGCGAGAGGAACTGGTCGAGGAGCTTGGCGTTGGCCGACGCCAGCTGGATCCCGTCGTAGCCGGCCTCGCGGGCCCATGCGGCGACGTCGCCGTAGCGGTCGGCCATGGCCCGGACCTCGTCGGTGCTCATGACGTGCACCGGGACACCCCGAAACGCCGGTCGCAGGAACCACGGCAGTGGCGAGGCGGCGAGGAGGGGCCCGCGCCGTTGCGACGCGTACGGCTCGTGCCAGGCCTCCATGGCGTAGATGCCACCGTGGCCGACCTGGAGCCAGATCGCAGCGCCCTCCGCGTGGACGGCGTCGACCATGGGGGCGAGGCGCAGCACTCGCTCGCGGGTGTCGACGAGGGTCATCCCCGGTGAGGTCCGACCCTCGTCGAAGAGGCACGAGTTGCCCTGGATCACCAGGCCCACCCCGTTGCTGGCGTTCTCGACGAATGCCTTGGCGTAGATGTCGGCCGCGTCGGGTCCGTCACCGGCTCCCTCCAGGACCGGCGCTCGGTAGAGGCGGTTCCGGATGGTCACCGAACCGATGGTGATCGGCGTCGTCAGCGTGGAGCCCATCGCTGTCATGCCTCGAGGGAGCGGAAGAGCATGCCGGTGCGGATCTTCGGGTGGAAGTACGTGGTCTTCGGCGGCATCCGCTCACGACGGTGAGCCATCGCCTCGATCTGGGCCACGGTCGCCGGGCGTAGCAGCACCCCGGCGGCGGCCTCGCCTGCCGCCACCTTCCGGAGCACGTTGTCGGTGCCGTGCTGGTAGGTGACGCGGTGGTCGCCGAGGGTGGCACGCGCCACGTCGAGACGGCTGGAGTCGAGGTCGGGCATGTCGTCGGGGAACGCCTCGGGGCGGGGTCGCAGCAGCCACGCGTGGCCGCCCTCGCGGACCAGGGCGAGGGCGCCGAGCTCGGCCATGGCGTCGGTGAGCGTGAGGTCGGCTTCCGGCGCGGGGACGATGTCGAAGAACGGCGCGAGGGCGAGGGACAGATCGACGTCGCCCGGGAGGTCGTCGAGGAGGCGGTGGATGGGCCGCACGGCGAGCTCGTCCTCGGTGAGCTCGACGACGAGCGCGAGGGTGAGGTCCCAGGGCCCGGCCTGGTCGCCGTTGGCGGCTCGCACCTCGTTGCGGTACGCCAGCGACGTCTCGAAGCGGTGGTGCCCGTCGGCGATCACGACCGGCGCCGACGCCACGACGCCACTGATCGAGGCGATCACCGCCTCGTCGGTGACCCGCCAGAGGGCGTGGACCACACCGAGCTCGTCGGTCACCTCGGCCAGCGGGGGCTCGCTGATGTCGACCAGCGCGGAGAGGCCCGTCGCCAGCGAGAGGCCCCAGATGGGGGAGAGGTTGTGGTGGGTGGAGCGGAGGAGGTCGAGGCGGTCGCTCTTGGCTTTCGGGGTGGTGTGCTCGTGGGGGAGGACGTCGCCCTCGCCGGGGGGCTCCAGGCCGAGGCCGCCGAGGATGCCGGTGGTGTCGCGGGGGTTGTCCTGCTCGTCGACGTAGGTCATGCGGTAGGCGTAGAACGACGGGGCATCGTCGGTGACGAGGGTGCCGTCGGCCTGCCACCGGGCAAGGGTGGCAGCGGCTTCCGCGTAGGGGTCGTCGCCATCGACCGGCATGTCGATGCGCACCACGTTGCGGTCGTGACGGGCAGCGAGGGCGGCCCGCTCGTCGGGGTCGATGACGTCGTACGGCGGCGAGGTGGCGGCGGCGAGGTCGACGGTGTCGGCGTAGCGCAGGCCGGCGAACGGCTCGAAGCGGGGCATGACCCGTTGCTACCACGCCGGCCCCCGCCCGGTACCGTCCGGTCGTGGCCTGGGTGCTCGACCTCGACGGAGTGGTGTGGCTGGGTCACCAGGTGATCCCGGGTGCGCCCGAAGCCGTGGCCCGGCTGCGAGCGGCGGGCGAGCGGGTGGTCTTCGTCACCAACAACTCGTCGGCGAGGGTGGGGGACAAGGAGGCCGAGCTGGAAGGCCACGGGATCCCGGCGTCGGGTGACGTCCTCACCTCGGCGATGGCGGCCGCCTGGTTGCTCGAGCCCGGCTCCACGGCCCTGGTGTGCGCCGGGCCCGGGGTCGACGAGGCCCTCGAGCTTCGGGGGGTGACGGCCGTGCGCGAGGGAGACGCCGATGCCGTGGTCGTGGGCTTCCACCTCGACTTCGACTACGGCCGGCTGCTGGTGGCTCACCGCGCCGTGCGGCGCGGCGCTCGCCTCGTGGCCACCAACGACGACCCGACGTACCCCACCCCACACGGCCTCATCCCGGGGGGTGGGGCGATCGTGGCGGCCGTTGCCACCGCGTGCGGGATCCCGGCGGTGGTCGCCGGCAAGCCGAACCCGCCCATGGCCGCCCTCGTCGACGACCTGGTCGGTGGGGGACCGCACACCGTGGTGGGCGACCGCGACGACACTGACGGCGCCTTCGCCCGGGCTCTCGGTGCCCGCTTCGCTCTCGTGCTCAGTGGCGCCACCACCGCGGGCGAGGTGCCCACCGACCCCGCGCCCGACCTGGTCGCGCCGGACCTCGCCACCCTCGTCGCCGCCGCCCTGCGAGGCTGATCCCGGCGTACCGCACGGCGCCGCAACTGGCCCATGGACCCCGACCACGTCTAGCGTCGGGGCATGGCCCAGAACGACATGCTCAAGCGATACCTCGACGCCGGGGTTGCCTTCACCCAGATGACCCAGCGCAAAGCCGAGAGCATCGTGAAGGATCTCGTGGCGACGGGTGAGGTGCAGTCCGGCCAGACCCAGGCCAGGGTCCAGGAGCTCCTCGAGCGCAGCCGCGAGAACACCGAGCGCCTCCTCGAGCAGGTGCGCACCGAGGTTCGCGAACAGGTCAACGCGCTCGGCCTCGCCACCACCTACGACATCTCCCGGTTGCGGGCCGAGATCGCCGACCTCAAGGCTGCGGGTGGGGCCTCGCCAAAGAAGACCGCGGGCAAGAAGGCGTCGACCAAGAAGACCGCGGGCAAGAAGGCGTCGGCCAAGAAGACCGCGGCCAAGAAGACCACGGCCAAGAAGACCACGGCGAAGAAGGCTCCGGCCAAGAAGGCCGGCGGCGCCACCCGACGGCCCTAGACCCTGCGCCGTCGCCTCGACGCCGAGCTCGTGCGGCGGGGCCTGGCCCCGAGTCGCGAGCGCGCCCGTGAGGCGATCGACGCAGGCCAGGTGATCGTCTCAGGAGCACCCGCCGCGAAGGCGTCGCGCCAGGTCGGCACGGGGGAGCCCATCGAGGTGCTCGGGCCACGCCCGCGCTTCGTGAGCCGTGGCGGGCTCAAGCTCGATGCCGCGCTCGATCGCTTCCCCGTCGAGGTGGTCGGCCGCCGTGCTCTCGACGCCGGCGCCTCCACCGGCGGCTTCACTGACTGCCTCTTGCAGCGGGGCGCCGCCGAGGTCGTGGCCGTCGACGTCGGCTACGGGCAGCTCCACGAGCGTCTTCGATCGGACGACCGGGTGCGGAACCTGGAGCGGACCAACGTCCGACACCTCGAACCGGGCCACCCGGGGCTCGGACCGCCGGTCGAGGTGGTGGTGGCCGACCTGTCGTTCATCTCGCTCGCGACCGTCCTCCCTGCGCTCCTCGCCGTGGCGTCCCCGGGAGCCGACGTGGTCGCCCTGGTGAAGCCGCAGTTCGAGGCGGGGCGGGCGGAGGTCAGCAAGGGTCGGGGGGTGGTGCGCGACCCGGCGGTGTGGCGACGGGTGCTCGATGAGGTCGCTGTCGCCGTCGCGGGGGCTGGCGCGACCATGATGGACGCCATGGTCTCCCCGCTCACCGGGGCGGAGGGCAACGTCGAGTTCCTCGTCCACCTCGTCGCGGCCACCCCCGGCACCGATGCCGCCTCGCCGACGGCTGTCGACGTCGACCTCGACGCGGTCGTGGCCGACGCCGTCTCCCGGTTCGGGGCCTGAGTTGGCCGTCGTCGGGATCGTGCTCCACCACGGCCGGACCGAGGCCGGGGCGCTCGCGGGGCAGATCGCCCGTTGGCTGGCCGAGCGTGGCCACGAGGTGCGCCTCAGCGCCGAGGAGGCGGCGATCGCCGGCCTCGACGAGCACGCGGCGCCGTCCGACGAGCTCGTCCCCGGCCTCGACGTGGCCATCAGCCTCGGGGGTGACGGGACCATGTTGCGCACCGTCGACCTGGTGGCCGACGGCGAGGTGCCCGTCATCGGGGTCAACCTCGGGAACCTCGGTTACCTCACCGAGATCGAGCCAGCCCAGGTGCTCCCTGCCCTCGAGCGCTTCCTCTCCGGTTCCTACGATGTGCAAGAGCGCATGCGCATGGTGGTTCGCGTCGATGCGCCGTCCAGCGCCGAGCTCGGGTCCTCCTCGTACCCGGCGCTCAACGAGGCTGTGCTCAGCAAGACCCCGACCGGCCAGATCGTGCGCGTCCTGGTGTCGGTCGACGGCGAGCGGTTCACCACGTACCACACTGACGGGATCATCATCGCCACGCCCACGGGCTCCACGGCCTACGCCTGGTCGGCGGGTGGGCCGATCATGTCGCCCGACCACACGGCCCTGCTGCTGACGCCCGTGGCCCCGCACATGCTCTTCGACCGCTCCCTGGTCCTGCCCCCGACCTCGACGGTCCGCCTCGAGGTCGTCGCCGACCGCCCGGCCAGCCTCTCGGTCGACGGGCGGAGCCTCGGGCTCCTCGAGGAGGGTGATGCCATCGAGTGCACCGCAGCCGCCTATCCGGCGCGCCTGGTGCGCTTCGAGCCGCGGAGCTTCCTTGAGATCTTGAAGGCCAAGTTCGGGCTCAACGACCGGTGAGCGGGCAGGGAGGGACCCGGTGCTGACCGAGCTGGTCGTGGAGGACCTCGGGGTCATCGCCCGGCTGTCGCTCGTCCTCGGCCCGGGGATGACTGCGGTGACGGGCGAGACCGGTGCCGGCAAGACCCTCGTCGTCACGGCCATCGAGCTGCTCGTCGGCGGTCGGGCCGATGTGGGGGTGGTGCGTCCCGGTGCGGAAGAGGCCAGGGTGGAGGGCCGCTTCGTCGACGCGGCAGGGGACGAGGTCGTGCTGGCGCGCGTCGTCCCTGCCACGGGCAGGTCCCGCGCCTACGTCGATGGCCGTCTGGCACCTGTGGCTGCCCTCGCCGAGCTCGGAGCGGGGCTGGTCGACCTGCACGGCCAGCACGACCACCAGGCGCTCCTCTCGGTGTCCACCCAACGCCGGGCGCTGGACCGCTTCGGCGGCGTCGACCTCGCCGAGCTGGAGCAGGCTCGTGCCCGGGTGGCGGAGATCGACGCCGACCTCGCTGCCCTCGGCGGCGACGAGCGTTCACGTGCACGCGAGATCGACCTCCTGCGCTACCAGGTCGAGGAGCTCGAGCGAGCGGATCTGCGGGATGCCGACGAGGATGCCTCCCTTGCCGCCGAGGAGGACCTCCTCGGCGACGCCGCATCGCATCGTGAGGCCGCGGCGGCCGCCCACGAGGCCTTGAGCGGCGAGGGGGGAGCCATCGATGCCCTCGGTCGCGCCGTGGCTGCCGTGGCAGGTCGATCGCCCCTGGCCGACGTCGAGGGCCGGTTGCGCGGTGCGGCTGCCGAGCTGGCGGACGCGACCGGTGAGGTGCGGACCGCCGGTGAGTCGATCATCGACGACCCGGCCCGCCTCGAGGTGATCCGCGAGCGACGGCACCTGCTCCACGAGCTGCGCCGCAAGTACGGGGAGTCGCTCGGCGAGGTCATGGCGTTCGCCGACCGCGCCCGCGCCCGGCTCGACGAGCTGGAGGGCCACGACGCCCGCG
>DATKDW010000041.1 GCA_035512495.1 Acidimicrobiales bacterium | reverse complement strand
CGCCGGCGAGGTGGCACAGGTGCTCGATGGCCTGGACGAACGACTGGTGGGCGGCCAGGTGCTCCAGGTCGCCGATGTGGTGGCTGACCGTGAGCGTCCGCCCCCGCGCCACCGCGACGGTGCTCTTGAGCTCGGCACCGACGGCCAGGAGCGGGTGCCCGGCGGGGCGGGGCAGCACCATGGGCTCGGGCACCATGCCGCGCGAGCGGCGAACGACCCGAGCGGCGCCGTCGCCGGCGCGCACCACGGAGTCGTCGCAGCGGATGTGGATGGGACGGTCGTGGGTGAGGATGACATCGCAGAGCGGGCCCAACCGGGCGACAGCGTCGTCGTCCGTGTGCACGATCGGCTCGTCGCTGACGTTGCCGCTGGTGAGCACCAGGGGGCGGTCGACCTCGGCGACGAGCAGGTGGTGCAGCGCGGTGTAAGGAAGCATCACGCCGAGATCGTGGAGGCCGGGGGCCACGGCGGCGACGATGTCGCTGCCGGGACGACGCGGCGCAACCACGATGGGCCTGCCGGAGGAGACGAGTGCTGCTTCGGCCGCGTCGTCGAGGTCGCAGACGGACCGGGCGGCATCGAGGTCGGCGACGAGCACGGCGAAGGGCTTGTCGTCGCGCGACTTGCGGCGACGCAAGAGGGCCACCGCGGCAGCATCGGTGGCGTCGGTCGCCAGGTGGAACCCTCCGAGCCCCTTCACTGCAACGGTCTGCCCGGCGGCCAGTGACCCCGCCGCGGTGAGGAGGGCGTCTTCCCCCGACTCCGCGGTGGTGCCGTCGGCCCAGATCAACTGCAGCGTTGGCCCGCACGCCGGGCAGGCGTTGGGCTGGGCGTGGAAGCGGCGGTCGCCGGGGTCGTCGTACTCGGCCTGGCACCGGCGGCACATGGTGAAGCGGGCCATGGTGGTGGCAGGGCGGTCGTAGGGGACGCCGGTGACGATGGTGTAGCGGGGGCCGCAGTCGGTGCAGTTGGTGAACGGATAGCGGTGGCGACGGTCGGCCGGATCGGCCACCTCGGCCAGGCAGGCGTCACAGGTGGCGGTGTCGATGCTCACCGCCGCGTCGGGCGCTCCACTGCTGGTGCTGGCCTCGATCACGAACACCGAGTGGCCGCCGAGCGCCGGCACCACGGTGGTCTGCACCGCCGCGACCCGGGCCATGGGCGGCGGCGCGTCCACCAGCAGGCGGCACAGCTCGTCGAGCGCGCAGGGCGCACCCTCGGCCTCGAGCAGGACGCCCTCACTGTCGTTGCGGACGAACCCGGTGAGCCCGAGGGCCATCGCCGAGCGGTGCACGAACGGGCGGAAGCCCACCCCCTGCACGGTGCCGGTGACCCGGACCCGCCGGCGCTCGGGCATCAGCAGATGCGGGGCAACGGGTCGCCGACGAGCATGTCGACGATGCGGGTGCCACCGAAGGTGGTCCGCAGCACGACGATGCCGGTGGGGTCCGCCACGACCTCACCGATGTCGACGGCTCCCGCCCCCTCGGGCCGGGCCCGCATGGCGGCGAGTGCAGCGTCGGCGTCGCCCGGAGCGACGACCGCCACCAGCTTGCCCTCGTTGGCGACGTAGAGGGGGTCGATGCCGAGCAGGTCGCAGGCGCCGGCGACGGCCGGATCGACCGGGAGGTGAACCTCGTCGAGCACCACCCCGAGGCCGCACGCCTGGGCCAGCTCGTTGGCCACGGTGCCGACGCCGCCCCGCGTGGGGTCCCGGAGCCATCGGGTGCCGGGAGCGGCGGCCAGCAGGTCGTCGACCAACCGGTTGAGTGCGGCGGTGTCGGAGCGGATGTCGGCCTCGAGGGCGAGGTCGCCCCGGGCCAGCATCACCGCCATGCCGTGGTCGGCGATGGTGCCCGACACCAGCACCCGGTCGCCCGGCCGCACCAGCTCGGGGCCGAGGGTGCGGCCAGCGGGCACCAGGCCGACACCCGCGGTGGTGATGTAGACCCCGTCCGCCGCGCCGCGGTCGACGACCTTGGTGTCGCCCGTGACGATGGCGACGCCGGCGGCCGTCGCGGCGCTCGCCATGTCGGCCACCAGCTCGCGGAGCTCGGCGACGGGGAAGCCCTCTTCCATCACGAACGCGGCCGAGAGCCACGAGGTCCGCGCGCCCGCCATCGCCAGGTCGTTGACCGTGCCGTGGACGGCAAGGTGCCCGAGCGACCCTCCCGGGAAGCGTCGGGGCGTGACCACGAAGGAGTCGGTGCTGAACACCACCCGGCCGCCGTCCGGCAGCTGGATGCAGGCGGCGTCACCGGGGGGAGCGGCCCGCTCGCCCTCTGGCGTGGGGGCGAAGGCGTCGAGGAACACGGCGTCGATCAGCGCGGCCGAGGCCTTGCCGCCAGCGCCGTGGGCGAGGGTGATCACCTCGTCGTCGAACCGGGGCCGGCGGCGCCGGAATGCCTCGATGCGGTCGAGGACAGCCGCTTCGCGGTCGGCGTCGGTGTGGGTCACGTTCGGTTCCCTCGTCGCGGGTCACCGGAGGCGAGGCTGCGATGGGTGCGGGCCCACAGCTCGGCGCCGACGGCGGCCTGGGTCTCCTGGATCCGGTGGATGCTCGTGGCCCGCACCACGAAGCAGTGGTCGATGTCGGCGGCGGCCATGCGCCCGCCGTCGCCCCCGGCGAGACCGATGGTGAGCATGCCCCTCTTCCGGGCGACGGCGAAGGCCTGGAGCAGGTTCTCGGAGCTCCCGCTGGTCGAGAGGCCCACGGCGATGTCGCGGTCGCCGCCGAAGGCGGCCAGCTGGCGGGCGAACACCACGTCGAAGCCGACGTCGTTGCCGAGAGCTGTCAAGACAGCCGGGTCCTCGGCGAGGGAGCGGGCAGGCAGGCTCCGTCCCGGGGCGTCCTCCGGCGCCGTGAGGAAGCAGGCCGCCAGCCCTGCGGCGTCGGTGCTCGAACCGCCGTTGCCGAAGGCCAGCAGGTGACCTCCGGCGGCGAAGCGGCCGGCCATGGCGACGGCCGCGGCGTCGAGGTCGGCGTCGAGTCGGGCGAGGGTGGCCCGCCGCAGCTCGTCGCTCTCGGCCGTCTTGGCCGCCGCCGAGGCGGCGAGGTCGCGGAGGAGGCCGGCGTGGTCCCGCTCCTCGGCCTCGAGGAAGGGGTAGAGGAACCCGGTCCGCTCCGGGCTCACACTGGGCCCCCGCCGTGGACGAGCGGCGCTACGTCGACCCGGCTGATGGCGACGCCGGCGTGGATGAGCACCACATCGCCCGGCTGCACCGGGCCAACGAGCGTGCAGTCGACCCGCTCACGGCCAGCGGCGGTCCGCACCTCGGCCACCGCTGGTCCGACCGCGAACACCTCGCCGTGACGACCCTCGTCGGAGCAGGTGGCGCAGACCTGCTCGTCCTCGCACCCGTCCGGGTCGACGAGCAGGCCGGGGTGCTCGAAGCAGACGTGGGTGAGCTCCCAGAGGAGGTGGTAGGCGAGCACAAGACGGCCGTCGTGGGCCACGGCCCTGGCCGGGGCGTCGGTCCACACCAGGTGGTCGGCCCACCCGGGAGCCGGGCGGGGGCCGGCCCCGATGCCCAGGGTGGTGAGCCCCCAGGCCCGCGCCCTCGGCAGCAGGGCGGCCAGGCAGGCGTCGTCGGCCGGACCGATGGCGGCAAGCAGGTCACCCGGAGTCGAGAGCGACCGGACGCTCCCGACAGGGTCGTCGCCTTCCACCGCCACCCCCGGCAGGGCCCGGGCGCCCACCACGACGGGGTGCACGAACTCGACGGCCAGGTGCCGAGCGTGGGCGGGCCACTGTGGGGCGACGCACCAGAGGGTCGCACCGCTGGCGAAGCGACGGGCCAGTGCGAGGGCCGTCCCGGCCAGGTCGGTGGGGGCCGCGGCGCGCGCCGGGAGCTGCGCTGCTCCCGCTGTCCCGGCGTCGCCGATGACCATGCCCCTCCTCCGTCGGACCCGGGGGTCCTGGGCGATGCTACGGTCCGGCCTCGTTCGTGCCAATGGGGACGCCGGACACCCATTCGTGCCGAGGGGTAACGTCGATCGTGGGGGAGCGACACGGCGTGGCGCCCCGGGGGTGTCCATGGCAACAACACCGAACAGGACGAACGGCACGGCCCATGCTCGGCCGGACGCCTCGGCCATTGACCCTACGGCTCCACCCAAGAGCCGCTTCGAGCTGGCGCCGCCGCGGCACTTCCTCTACCCCGCCCTCCTGTTGCTGCTGGCGGAGGAGCCGCGGCACGGCTACCGCCTCGTCGACTCGCTCCTGCGCCTGGGCTTCGGACCCGTCGACCGCGCCGCTGTGTACCGGGCCCTCGCCGACCTCGAGGCCGACGGGTACCTCGAGTCGTGGGAGATGGAGCCGCCGGCCGGCGGTTCCACCCGCAACATCTACGGGGTGACCGACACCGGCGTCGAGACGCTCCGGCGGTGGATGGCGATCATCGCCGAGGAGTCGCACTGCCTCACCCGGGTCCTGACCCGCTTCACCGTGCTGACCGCGGCGACCAACGGGCGCCACGCCGGCTCGGGCTGTCCCGACGACAACCGGCGCACCCCCACGTCCTCGAACCACCAGGGCGGCTGACCGCCCCGCTGCCGGAAGCGGGGATCGGGTCGAGGTTCGAGATCTCAGCCGGCGGGTGGGATCTCGATCACTTGGCCCACCTCGATGAGGTTGGGATCCGAGATGCCGTTGGCCTCGACGAGCGCGTCGACGCTGCTGCCGAAACGCCGCGCGATGTCGAAGAGCGTGTCGCCGGGTTGGACGGTGTAGCTGGCGCTGGCCGCAGTGGTGGTCGTGGTGGCGCGCTCGGGCACCGAGGTGGGCGTCGTCGATGTGGTGGTCGCTGGCGCGTCTCCGTCGCCCCCGCCACACCCGACCGCGACCAGGAGTGCTCCACCAACCACCAGCTGCCTCACCATCAAGCCCCGTCCCCCGAGCGTCGATCCCTGGAACACCGTAGCGCCACGGGACGACGCTCAGGCTGGCCGCGTGTGCTCAACCCGTCGTGGATGAGCACGCGACGGTTGCGGTTTGCGTGGGGCGCGGGCTTGTTGTCAACCCTCGACCCCGCAGCCGGCATGGTCCGGGGTACGGTCGCCGTGATGCATGACCCGGCCTCGGGCCATACTCCGCTTCTGCTCGAGGGAAACCTCGGCCTTGAACCCCTCCGAGTTGATCATGCCGTTGAGATGGTCGCAGCCCTCGCGCACCCTGGCCTCTATGTGTTCATGGGCGGCTCTCCACCGTCACTCGAGGATCTGAAGTGGCGCTACGAGATGCAGGCCAACGGTTCTCGGCGCGCAGATGAGCATTGGCACAACTGGATCATTCGGGACGAAGCGGGCGACGCGATGGGGTACGTCCAAGCGTCCGTCGAAGGGGCACACGCCGACATCGCGTGGGTCGTTGGGATGCCGTGGCAGGGCCATGGAGTTGCACAAGCAGCGACACGCGCGATGTGTCGTTGGCTCCGTGATGAGGGCGTGCAGCTGATCGAGGCGCACATCCACCCGGAGCACTTCGCATCCGCACGTGTAGCGGCGTGCTGCGAACTCAAGTTCACGGGTGTCATGGACGACGACGGCGAAGATGTCTGGCGGTGGACAGCGCAATAGGTGCTCGCGAGCGCGTCGCAACGCGGACCGGCCACGAGGCACTGCCGGCCGCTCTGGGGGACGTCGCCTTCGATCAGCCCCAGCGGAGGGCGTCGTCGGGGTCGACGCCGAGGGAGAGCTTGCCGATCAACTCGTGGGCGAGCAGCGTGTTCCCGGGATGGAAGCGACCCATGCGGGCGTCTCGGAAGATCTGCTCCATGCGGTTGCGGCGGAACGCTCCGGCGCCGCCGGTCAGGTCCATGGCCTTGTCGACCACGTCGAAGGACTCGTTGATGACGCGGTGGCGCAGAGCGAGGAGGCGAACCGGCCAGTCCGGGTGCTCGACCCCGCTCGCCCAGTCCGAGGCCACCCTGTCGAGCAGGGCCTCACTGGCGTCCAGGCCGATCCTCATCTCGGCGACGAGGTGCTGGACCTCGGGATGGTGAGCCATGGACCGGGTCAACGCGACCGACGTCTTCCTGGGCAGGTTCTCGACCGTGAGGTCGAAGGCGCGCCGGGCCAGGCCGTGGTACACGGAGGCGAAGCCGACGAGCCCCCAAGCGAAGATCGCGACCTGGAACAGGTCGGCGCCCGCGAACCCGGGTAGGCAGACCCGCACGACCTTGTCGTCGGTGGCGACCGCGTCGGTGAGGACCGTGTCCTGGCTCTGGGTGGCCCGCATGCCGAGGGTGTCCCAGGTGTCGAGGATCTCGAGTCCGGCCGTGTCGCGGGGGAAGAACCCGTGGACGATCCGGGGGTTCTCGGGGTCGCTCGTGTCCGCTGCGTGGAAGCCGCCGTAGTCCCAGACCGGCGACAGGCTGCCGAAGATCTTGTGCCCGTTGATCTTCCAGCCGCCGTCGACCCGCTCGGCCGAAGCCGTGGAGTAGAAGAGCGGCACGTCGTTTCCGGCTTCTCCGTGGAGGGCGGCGAAGACCTTGCCTGCGACCGACTCCTCGAGGATCCAGCGGCAGGACTCGTCACCGGTGCGCAGCAGGTCGGCCGCCACGCCCGTCCAGTAGACGTGCATGTTGAGGGCAAGGGCGGTCGCAGGGGCGACGTAGGCGATCCGGCCCATGGCCTCGCTGACCTGGTCGAGACCCAGGCCGTGGCCGCCGAGCTCGGTCGGCACGGCGATGTTCAAGAAGCCGGTGGCCTTGAGCTCTTGGAAGTCTTCGGTGAAGAAGGTGTTGTCGTGGTCGTAGGTCGGGGCGCGCTCGTCCATTCGGGCGAGCAGGTCGGCGGGGATCAGCTGGTCAAGCGTCGCCGGCTTGGTGTGGGTGGTCATGATGGTGCTCCAGTCAGGTGGGTGGTTTGGTTCACGGCGACGGGAATTGATCGGCTTTGGGGCCGATCTCGTCGACGGCGACGACCGCGTCAGCGGGGACGCCGAGCCGGGCCGCCGCTTCGCGCAGCGA
>DATKDW010000040.1 GCA_035512495.1 Acidimicrobiales bacterium | reverse complement strand
GCTAGTGCTGGGCGTCGCGGGTGTCGGCCTCGCGGAGGCGGCGGGCCATGATCGTGAGGAGCTTGTAGGACAGCCCCGGGACGGTGTCGAGCAGACCGCTGAACTCGCGCTGGCCGAGGACGAGCACCTTCATGTCGGTGTCGGCGACCACGCTGGCGTTGCGGGGCTCCCTGGAGAGCAGGGCCAGCTCGCCGAAGTACGCGCCGGGGCCGAGCTCGGTGATGATCTCGTCGTTGCGGCGCACGGTGGCGGAGCCCTCGAGGATGAGGAAGAACTCGTGGCCGATGCGGCCCTGGTCGACGAGCATCTTGCCGGCCGCCACGTCGATCTCGTCGGAGGCCTTGCCCACCTTTTGCAGATCCTTCCGGGAGCACGCCGAGAACAGCGGGACGCTGGCGAGGTGGTCGAGGTAGTTGGTCTTGGCCATGGCGGGCAACGGTAGCCCCTCACGGCCTGCGGCGACCGGATTCGCGCCTCGTCGCATCGCGGGTTCACGTTCCCGAAACAGACAGGCGACGGTGCGGAAACCCTGCCTCCCTACGGTCGCCGACATGTTCGCGACCTCGAGGAGGAAAAAGTGAGAACGAAGCTCGCCCTGGGAGCGGGGCTCATCGGGGTGGCGGTGCTGGCCTCGGCCGGCCCCGCCGGCGCCCAGGAGGCCACCGACATCCCGCTCGACGACGTGCAGATGATCCTCGACAACACGTTCGTGTTCATCTGCGCCGTGCTGGTGCTGTTCATGCAGGCCGGCTTCGCCATGCTCACCGCCGGCCTCACCCGGGCCAAGAGCGTGGCCAACATCCTCATGAAGAACATGATGGACATGTGCGTGGGCATCCTGGTCTTCGCCCTGATCGGCTACCACATCGCCTACAGCGGAGCCGACTACTTCGGCTTCAGCTGGCTCTTCAGTGGCTACGCCGATGCCCCGACCACCGACTACAGCCTCATGTTGCCGGTCGACTTCCTCTTCCAGGCGGCGTTCGCTGCGGCGGCGGCGACCATCGTGGCCGGAGCGCTGGCCGAGCGGACCCAGTTCCGCGGCTACCTCATGTACACGGTGTTCATCACCGGCTTCATCTACCCGATCGTCGTGAGCTGGCAGTGGGGTGGGGGCTGGCTCTCGCAGCTCGGCACGCCCTTCCAGGACTTCGCCGGTTCCACGCTTGTGCACTCAGTCGGCGGCTGGGCCGCCCTGATGGGGGCGATCATCATCGGCCCCCGGATCGGGAAGTTCGGCGCCGACGGCAAGCCCCGCGTGATGCAGGGCCACTCGATCGCCCTCACCGTGATCGGCGTGTTCATCCTCTTCATCGGCTGGTTCGGGTTCAACCCGGGCTCCCAGCTCGCCGCTGACATCGAGGTGCCCCGCATCGCCGTCAACACCGCCCTGGCCGCTGCGGCCGGTGGCGTGGCTGCCATGATCGCCAGCTGGGTCACCAGCAAGAAGCCCGACGTCTCGATGGCCGGCAACGGGATCCTCGCCGGCCTGGTGAGCATCACCGCCGGCGCCTGGGCGCTCGACGGGTTCGGCGCGATCATCGCCGGCGCCATCGGTGGCGTGATCGTGGTCTTCGCCGTGATCGGCTTCGAGCGGGTCCGCATCGACGATCCCGTGGGCGCCATCTCGGTCCACGGCGTCTGCGGCGCATGGGGCACGCTCGCCGTCGGCCTCTTCGCCAACGGCAACGCTCCCTTCCTCGACGAGGGGTCCGACGGTCTGTTCTTCGGCGGCGGAACCGAGCTCCTGATCAGCCAGGCCATCGGGGTGGTCGCGGTGTTCGTCTTCGTGTGCATCACCGCCGGCATCCTGTTCTCGGCCATCAAGGCCATGGGCTGGCTGCGGGTCTCCCCCGAGGAGGAGATGGCCGGGCTCGACATCAGCGAGCACGGCGCCCACGGCTACGCCGACGACACTGTGTCGGCGAGCTCCGGTGGCATGGCCACCGGCACCACCCGCGAGACGACGACGGTCTAGGAGGCCACCATGGAGCTCATCACCGCCATCATCAAGCCTCACGCCCTCGACGCCGTGAAGGACGCCCTCAAGGTTGTCGGGGTCCAGGGGATCACCGTCAGCGAGGTCAAGGGGTTCGGCCGCCAGGGCGGCCACACCGAGACCTACCGTGGGACGGAGTACACCGTCGACTTCGTCCCCAAGGTCAAGGTTGAGGTCCTCGCCGAGGGCACCGACACCGACCGTGTGGTCGACGCCATCGCCGCCGCGGCGGGCACCGGCAAGATCGGCGACGGCAAGATCTGGGTCACCGGCGTGGGCCGGGCCGTGCGGATCCGCACGGGCGAGGAGGGCGTCGACGCCATCTGACCCTGCGGGGCCAGCGTGACGCAACCCTCATCCGGACGGCCAGTGGGGCCGGCGCACCAGCGCCGGCCCCACTGTCGCGCTCGGGGCGAGCTTCTGGCACCAGGAACGCGCTGCTCGTCGGCGCGTTCCTGGTGCCAGAACGCTTGACGGGCCCCGTTCGGTCCTCCTACTCGGCGGGGCTGTCGTCAGTCGTCGTCGCCCACGTCCCGGCGCCGCAGGGCCTCGGCCAGCTCGTCGATGACGGTGTCGGGGCTGAGCTCGGTGCCGGCCCGGTAGGCGGCTCGGCCAACCATGTGGGCGGCCACGGGGGCGGTGATGAACTGCAGGCTGGCGGCCAGCACGAGCTTGGCGATGTCGCCCCGGTTCTCGACCAGCATCGACGTGCCGACCACCACCAGGAGGAGGCCGAGCGTGATGGCCTTGGTGGCGGCGTGGATGCGGGCGAACACGTCGTCGAACTGCTGGAGGCCGATCGCCGCCAGCAGGGCGAAGGTCACACCGCTGACGAGGAAGACGGAGGCGACGATCTCGACGGCCGACATCAGCGCGCCCCCCGTCGCTCGATGAAGCGGGCCACCGTGACGGTGCCGATGAAGGCGATCAGCGAGGCCACCAGGAGCACGTCGAGGAACGTGCCGCGCCCGGTGCGGGCGGCGTTGACGGTCACGCCCATGACGATGACGATCAGGAGCGAGTCGAGGGCGATGATCCGGTCGGCGAGGGACGCTCCGCGCACGAGGCGCACCACGCAGAGGCTGGCGGCGAGGGCGAGGCCGATGAAGCAGCCGAGGGCGACGGTGCTCACGAGGCTTCCGTCCGCAGGGCGTCCTCGACGTCGGCCAGGCGGCGCTCGGCCAGGGCGATGGCCGTCTCGGTGTCGAGAGCCCGCAGCACCCGCAGCTCGAGGTTGAGCACGTCGACCCGCACCCGCTCGATGGTGCGCAGGTGCAACACGTGGACGTAGAGCACGGTGGGGTGGCGCTCGATCTCGAGGGTGAGGGTGCCGGGGGTGAGGGAGATCATGTTGGCAACCGTGGCGACCACCACGTCGGAGGCGCCGGTGAGGGGGACGGCCACGATGGCCTCGTTGACGTTGGCGTTGCTCGGGGTGATGACCTCCCATGCCACCACCACGTTGGCCTCGAGCAGCTTCCAGAGGAAGTAAGCGAGGAGCTGCACGGCTTTGAGCGGGCGGAAGGTGCTGACCGCCGAGGCCTTCCGCACGGGGAAGAAGGTGGTGAGCAGGAGGCCCACCACCACGCCGCTGGCCACGTTGGCCGCGCTGACGTCCTCCCACAGCGCCACCCACACGACGAGCAGCCAGAGCACGGTGATGAGTCGGGCGGTCATCGGTCGAGCACCGCCCCCACGTAGGTGGTCGGGTCGAGGATGTCGACCGCCGCCCGCTCGCTCAGCTCGTAGATCGGCTGGGCGAACGCGGCGACGCCGAGGCTCAACCCGACCAGCCCGACGGTGGCGGCGACCATCAACCGGGGCGCTGCCAGCCGGCTGGGACCGTCGACGGGCTCGGTGGGCTCCCCCCAGAAGACGGCGTTCCAGATCTTCGTCATGGAGAACAGGGTGAGGGCGCTGACCGCCAGGCTGATGCCAGTCACCGTCCACTGACCCTCGGCGAGACCGGCCTGCACCAGCGACAGCTTGCCGACGAAGCCCGAGAAGGGTGGGAGCCCGGCGAGGCTCATGGCCGGGAGGGCGAAGAGGACCGCGACCACCGGTGTCCGCCGGACCAGGCCGCCGAGCCGTCCCAGTGCCCCGGTCCCGGTGGTCTGCTCGACGAGGCCGCCGACGAGGAAGAGCGACGTCTTCACCGGGATGTGGTGGATGACGTAGAGGATGGCGCCGGCCAGCCCGGCCACGCTGTAGAGAGCCAACCCGAAGATCATGTAGCCGATCTGGCTGACGATGTGGAAGCTGAGGATGCGCTTCACGTCATCCTGGGCCACGGCCCCGAGCACGCCCACGACCATGGTGAGGGCAGCCACCGCCAGCAGCAGCGTGGTGGGGAAGCCCTCCCCGCTGAAGAGCAGTGCCTGGGTGCGGATGATGGCGTAGACGCCCACCTTGGTGAGCAGGCCGGCGAAGACGGCGGTGACGGCCATGGGGGCGGTCGGGTACGAGTCGGGGAGCCAGAAGAACAGCGGGAAGATGGCGGCCTTGATGCCGAAGGTGACGAGCAGCAGCGCCCCGAGAGCGGCCTGCACGCCGTCGGGGATGGCGTCGAGGCGCCCCACCAGGTCGGCCATGTTCACCGTGCCGGTGGCGGCGTAGATGAGGCCGATCACGGTGATCAGCAGGGTGGAGGCCATGAGGTTGATGACCACGTACGTCATGCCCGCCCGGATCTGGGCCCGGCTGCCTCCGAGGGTGATCAGCACGTAGCTGGCCGACAGCATGATCTCGAAGGCCACGAACAGGTTGAACAGGTCGCCGGTGAGAAACGAGGCCGACACGCCCGCGGTGAGCACCAGGTAGAGCGGGTGGAAGTAGAACGCCGACTTGTCGGCGCGGGGCTGGCCGATGGCGTAGACGAGCACGGCCAGCACGGTGGCGAGCGACACGCAGAGGAAGAGCGCGGCCATGAGGTCGGCCACGAGGGTGATGCCGATGGGCGCCGGCCAGCCGCCCATGTCGACCGCCACCACGCCGTCGGCCTCCACCTGCACGAGCACGGCCACGGAGATGGCCATGGCCGCCGCCACGGTGAGCACGCCGATCACCTGCTGCGCCAGCACTTGGCGCCACAGCACGAGGGACACCCCGGCGCCGAGCAGGGGCAGGGCCACGAGGAGGGGGACGAGGATGTCCATCACCGGACGTCCTCGTCGTCGACCGTTTCGCCCAGGCCCCGGAGCACGTCGATCTCGTGGCCCTCGCGCGCACGCTGGGCGATGCGGCGGTCCTCGATGTCGTCCTCGGCCTCGTCGTTGTGGGTGAGGGTCCAGCTGCGGTAGGCCAGCGCCAGCAGGAAGGCCATGATCCCGAAGGTGATGACGATGGCGGTCAGCGCCATGGCTTGGGGGAGCGGGTCGGCGAAGGTGCTGGCTCCCTCGGCTGCGGCCGTCCCGATGCCGTCCTCCACCGCGCCGCCGGCCTGGGCCCCGCCGATGAGGGGGACGTCGCCGGCGCGGCCGCCTGCCATGAGCAGGAGCAGGTTGGCGCCGTGGCCCATGAGGGCAAGGCCCATGACGATGCGGGTCAGCGTGCGTTGCAGCATCAGGTAGGTGCCGGTGGCGTAGAGCACGCCGACGGTGAGGGCGAGGATGAGGATCACGTCGCCGCCTCCCCGCCCTCGGCCGGGGCGGCCTCGCCCTCGGTCTCCTCGCGCCCGAGCGAGCGCAGGACGCCCACCACCAGGCCGACGACCACGAGGTAGACGCCGATGTCGAAGACCAGCACGGAGGTGAACGAGACCTTGCCCAGCAGCGGGAGGTCCTGGGGGTGGTAGCCGCTCTGCAGGAAGTCGCCGCCGAACACCAGGGACGCCATGCCGGTGAGCACGGCGATGATGACGCCGGTGCCGAGGAGGACCTCGGGTGTGACGGGCTCGATCCGCTGCACCTCGTCGGCGCCGCCGCCCACGTAGCGGAGCATGAAGGCGGCCCCGGCGACGAGCCCCCCGATGAAGCCGCCCCCGGGGGCGTTGTGGCCGGCGAAGAGCAGGAACAGCGAGAAGAGCAGCACGGTGTGGAACGTGACCCGCACGCCCACGTCGAGCACCAGGGAGCGCCGGAACCTCATGGCTGCGCCTCCCGCTCCATCCGCTCGACCCGGGCGGCGCGCCCGGCGGCGACGGCCCGCTCGCGCCGCGCTGCCCGCACCAGGCCGGCGATGCCCAGGGCAGCGACGGTGAGCACCACGATCTCGCCCATGGTGTCGAAGCCCCGGAAGTCGACCAGGATCACGTTCACGACGTTGCGCCCCTGGGCCTCGGGCACCGACAGCGCCAGGTGGGCGTCGGAGACGGGGCTCTCGGTGCGCACGCTGGCGGCGACCATTGCGAAGGCGGCGATGAAGACGCCGACCCCGCTGGCCACGAGCACGCGCGGGGCCTGGCCGAGTCGCCAGCGCTGCGCCTCGAAGCGCTCGGGCAGGTGGCGCAGCACCAGCACGAAGATCACCAGCACAAGGGTCTCGACCAGCAGCTGGGTGAGGGCGAGGTCGGGGGCTCCTTGGATGATGAACAGCACGCCCACGCCGAAGCCCACGCCGCCGAGGAAGATCACGGCGGCGAAGCGGCGGTGCGACCAGGCGGTGGCCACGGCGGCGACGGCCACCACGCCGGCCACGACCAGCTGGAGCCAGGTGTCGGCCACCACGATCTCGGTGGGGAAGCGGGTGCCGGTGAGGAGCAGGGTGCCGGGGACGGCGAGCACCGTCATCATGATCACCCCGAGGTACACGGGCAGCGACCCGTTCTGCAGCACGGAGGTGACCCGCTCGGCGGTGCGGATGGTGCCCGAGACGGCGAAGCGATAGCCGTCGTCGGCGTTGGGCAGGGCCGGCACCCGTGCCTGGAGGGCCTCGACCTGGCGGCGGCCGAAGAAGAGGAGGGACCCGACCAGGAACGTCCCGATCGACAGCACGAGCGCGGTGTTGAAGCCGTGCCAGAGGATGAGCTTGTGGGGCTCGAGGAGCGGGTCGAGCGCTCGCCCGGCCTCGCTCACGTAGGGGCTGATCGGGCTGGGGAACAGGCCCATGGCCAGGCCCAGCACGCCGACCACGGCGGCGGGGCCGAGGAGGGCCCAGCCCGGCCGGGGGACGTCGGGGCCGATGGGCTCGCCGCCGAGCTCGTGGGCGCCCTTGTCGGCGAAGGCGCCCCAGAGGAAGCGGGCGGTGTAGGCGAAGGTGATCACCGAGCCCACCACGATGGCCACCAGCACCAGGACCCGGGCGCCGCCGAGATCGGCGTCGAGGATGCTCTCGAAGGCGGACTCCTTCGAGATGAAGCCGATGAGCGGCGGGAGGCCGGCCATGGAGGCGGCGGCGAGGGCACTCACCACGAAGGTGGGCTTCAGCCGCCGACCCAGACCCGACAGCACACGCAGGTCGCGGGTGTGGGCCTGGTGGTCGACGATGCCCACGACCATGAACAGGGTGGACTTGAACGCCCCGTGGGCCACCAGCAGGGCGGCGCCGGCGAAGGTGGCGCCTTCGAGGCCCACGCCCAGCAGCACGACCATGAACCCCAGCTGGCTGATGGTGCCGTAGGCGAGCACCAGCTTGAGGTCGTGCTGGCGCAGGGCCCGGTAGCCACCGACGAGCATGGTGGCCGCCCCCACGGTGAGCACCAGCGGCCGCCAGAAGCCGACATCGGCAGCGAACGACGGCGACAGGCGGGCGATGAGGTACACCCCCGCCTTCACCATGGTGGCCGAGTGCAGGTAGGCGCTCACCGGGGTGGGGGCGGCCATGGCGCCAGGCAGCCAGGAGTGGAACGGCACCTGGGCCGACTTGGTGAACGCGCCGGCGAGCAGCAGGAGCATGGCGGCGGGCACCACGCCGCCCGAGGGCGGCGACGCAAGGATCTCCGAGAGGGTGAAGGTGCCGGCCGCCTGGCCGAGGAGCACGCTGCCACCGAGGAGGGCGAGCCCGCCGGTGCCGGTGATGAGGAGGGCCTGGAGGGCGGCGGCCTTGGCCGCCGGTTTGGTGTCCTCGAAGCCGATCAGCAGGTAGGAGGTGATCGACGTCAGCTCCCAGAACACGAAGAGGAGCAACAGGTTGTCGGCCAGGACGAGGCCGAGCATCGCCCCGGAGAACCCCACGAGGGTGGCGGCGAAGCGGCCGAGGCCGGCCCGCATGGAGAAGTAGGCGTCGGCGTAGGCGAAGATGAGCACGCCGATGCCGCTCACCAGGCCCACCATGAGGAGCGAGAAGGCGTCCAGGCGCAGGGTGGCGTCGAGGCCGAGGCTCGGGAGCCACTGCCACGTCTCGGTCACCGGTGTGCCGTCGATGACGCCACCCGCCTTCGTGGCGGCCCACACCACCGTGGCCAGAGGGCCGAGGCCGCACAGCAGGAACACGCGCGTGCCCAGCCGCTTCGATGCCCAGGGGGCGACGGCGGCCAGCGCGGCGTGGATCCCGAGCAGGACGAGCAAGCGCTACGTGTCCTGGCGGTCGGCGGGGTCGTCGGGCTCGCCGGCGCCGGCTGCGGCCTGGTTGGCCACGGCGGCGGCTGCCTCGGCCGCCTTGGCCGGGTCGCCGAGGTAGCCGGAGGACACCTTGGCGAGGTGCTCGTCGAGCTCGAACACCAGGGGGATGCCGGTGGGGATGTTGAGGTCGGGGATGTCGTCGTCGCTGATGTCGTCGAGGTGCTTGACCAGGGCGCGGAGGCTGTTGCCGTGGGCGGCGACCATGACCCGTCGACCCTCGAGGAGGTCGATGCAGATGTGGTCGTGCCAATACGGCATCATCCGCGCGACCACGTCGGCCAGGCACTCGCTGGCGGGCAGCAGGTCGGCGGGGAGCATGGCGTAGCGGGGATCGTGGCGGGGGTGGCGCTCGTCGTCGGGGTCGAGCGGCGGGGGTGGGGTGTCGTAGCTGCGCCGCCAGACGTGGACCTGGTCGGCCCCGTACTCGGCCGTGGTCTCGGCCTTGTTGCGACCCTGGAGGTCGCCGTAGTGGCGCTCGTTGAGCCGCCAGTGCCGTCGCTGGGGCACCCACAGCCGGTCGAGCTGCTCGAGGGCGATGTTGGCGGTGCGGATGGCGCGCTTCTGCAGCGAGGTGTGGACGATGTCGACCTCGAGGCCTTCGGCAGCCATGAGGCGGCCGGCCTCGCGGGCCTCTGCCTCGCCCACCTCGGTGAGGTCGACGTCGTGCCAGCCCGTGAAGAGGTTCTCGGCGTTCCAGACGCTCTGGCCGTGGCGGAGCAGCACCAGCGTGGGCATGGCAAGACCCTACGAGACGGGCCGGGGCGAAGCACCCCCCAGACTTGACAAGAGGACGCTCAACTTCGATGTGTCATGCAGACGCATCGTGGTTACACTCACCACCAAGCAGATCGCCGCCTCCCGAGGGGGAGGCACCCCCCGAACCTGGAGGAACCCCATGGCAAAGGCCGTCGGCATCGACCTCGGCACCACCAACTCCGTCGTCAGCGTCCTGGAGGGCGGTGAGCCGACGGTGATCCCCAACGCCGAGGGCGGGCGGACCACCCCCTCGGTGGTCGCCTTCGCCAAGAACGGCGAGGTCCTGGTCGGTGAGGTGGCCAAGCGCCAGGCCATCACCAACCCCGACCGCACCATCCGCTCGGTCAAGCGCCAGATGGGCACCGACTGGAAGACCGACGACGTCGACGGCACGACCTACACCGCCCAGGAGATCAGCGCCCGTGTGCTCCAGAAGCTCAAGCGCGATGCCGAGGCCTACCTCGGTGACACCGTCACCCAGGCGGTCATCACGGTGCCGGCCTACTTCAACGACGCCGAGCGCACCGCCACCAAGGAGGCCGGTCAGATCGCCGGACTCGAGGTCCTGCGCATCATCAACGAGCCCACCGCCGCCGCCCTCGCCTACGGCCTCGACAAGGAGGGCGCCGAGCAGACGATCCTCGTGTTCGACCTCGGTGGCGGCACCTTCGACGTGTCGGTGCTCGAGATCGGCGACGGCGTCTTCGAGGTCAAGTCCACCCACGGCGACACCAGCCTCGGCGGCGACGACTGGGACCAGCGGGTCATCGACTGGCTCGTGCAGCAGTTCAAGGCCAAGGAGGGCGTCGACCTCGCCGCCGACAAGATGGCGGCCCAGCGCCTCAAGGAGGCAGCCGAGAAGGCCAAGATCGAGCTGAGCTCCACGCAGTCGACCCAGATCAACCTCCCCTTCATCACCGCCACCCAGGAGGGCCCCAAGCACCTCGACGAGACCCTCTCCCGGGCCAAGTTCCAGGAGCTCACCGCCGACCTCCTCGAGCGCTGCCGCTCCCCGTTCGAGCAGGCCATCTCCGACGCCGGCATCGACAAGGGTGCGCTCGACCACGTGATCCTCGTGGGCGGATCCACCCGCATGCCGGCGGTGGTCGAGCTGGTCCAGTCGTTCACCGGCAAGGAGCCGAACAAGGGCGTCAACCCCGACGAGGTGGTGGCCATCGGCGCCGCCGTCCAGGCCGGCGTGCTCAAGGGCGACGTGAAGGACGTCCTCCTGCTCGACGTCACCCCCCTCTCCCTCGGCATCGAGACCAAGGGCGGGGTGATGACCAAGCTCATCGAGCGCAACACCACCATCCCGACGCGGCGCACCGAGGTCTTCACCACCGCCGACGACATGCAGCCGTCGGTCGAGATCCACGTCATCCAGGGCGAGCGCGAGATGGCCAGCTACAACAAGACCCTGGGCAAGTTCCAGCTCGTCGAGCTGCCCCCCGCCCCGCGCGGCGTGCCGCAGATCGAGGTCACCTTCGACATCGACGCCAACGGCATCGTCCACGTGTCGGCCAAGGACCGGGCGACCAACAAGGAGCAGTCGATGACCATCACCGGTCAGAGCTCGCTCGACAAGGACGCCATCGACAAGATGGTCCGCGACGCCGAGGCCCACGCCGAGGACGACCGCAAGCGCCGCGATGAGGCCGAGGTTCGCAACAACGCCGACAGCCTCGTGTACCAGACCGAGAAGGTCCTCCGCGAGCACGGCGAGAAGATCGAGGGCACCGAGAAGGAGGCCGTGGAGTCGGCCCTCGCCGAGCTCAAGACGGCGGTCGACGGCAGCGACATCGAGGCGATCCGCACCGCCACCGAGACCCTCATGGGCGCCAGCCAGACCTTCTCGCAGCGGCTGTACGAGGCGGCTGCCGCCGAGGGTGGGGCAGCAGGCACCGCCGGCAGCGACGCCGGCTCGGCCCCGGCCGACGACGAGGTCGTCGATGCCGAGATCGTCGAGGACGAGGACAAGTCGGCCTGATGTCGGACGTCAACCCCACGCACGTGGAGCCCGACGACCCCCGAGCCGACGCCGAGGCGCCGGCCGAGGGGGTCGCCCGCGGGCCTGACGACGCCCCACCGGCTGACACCGGTCCAACCGACGACGGGCCCGACGACGGGCCGCCCTCGGTCGAGGACCTCCTCGCCTCGCTCGAGGCGGTCACCGCCGAGCGCGACGAGTACCTGGCCCTGGCCCAGGCGAAGCAGGCCGAGTTCGAGAACTTCCGGAAGCGCACCATGAAGCAGCAGGCCGACGACGTCGCCCGGGCGGCGGGCTCGCTGGTCGAGGTGATGCTGCCCGTGCTCGACGCCTTCGACTACGGCGTGGCCCACGGCGACGAGTCGCTGGTCCCCATGCGCGGCCAGCTGCTGGGCGTGCTCGAGCGCGAGGGCCTCGAGCGCCTCGACCCCGTCGGCGAGGCGTTCGACCCCAACGAGCACGAGGCCGTCGCCCACGAGGCCGGCGACGGGGGTGAGCCCGAGGTGGCCGAGACCCTCCGGGCCGGCTACCGCTGGAAGGGCCGCCTGGTGCGGCCCGTGATGGTCCGGGTGAGGGACTGAGGCACCGTGGCGCCGCAGCGTGAGTGGTTCGAGAAGGACTACTACGAGATCCTCGGCGTGCCGGAGACGGCGACGCAGAAGGAGATCACGCGCGCGTACCGCAAGCTCGCCCGGGACACCCACCCCGACGCCCACCCCGGCCTCGAGGACCGCTTCAAGGAGGTCTCGGCGGCCTACGACGTGATCGGCGACGCCGAGAAGCGCAAGGAGTACGACGAGGTCCGCCGGCTCGGCCCGGTTGGCGCCGGCTTCGGTGGGCCCGGCGGTGGCGGGTCGCCCTTCGGGGGCTCCGGCAGCTTCCGGGTCGACGACCTGGGCGACCTCGGCGACATCTTCGGCGGCCTCTTCAACCGTGGGCGTGGGCGGGGCGGGCCCCGTACCGCCGGGCCTCAGCGGGGGGCCGACCTCGAGGCCGAGCTCCACATGGCCTTCGTCGACGCCGTCAACGGGATCACCACCTCGATCAACCTCACGAGCGAGGCCCCGTGCTCGACCTGCCACGGCACCGGGGCGGCGCCGGGCACGTCGCCGACGGTGTGCACCGCGTGCGGCGGTCGTGGCGTGCTCGACGAGAACCAGGGCATGTTCTCGTTCAGCCAGCCGTGCTCGTCGTGCGGGGGCCGCGGGTCGGTGGTCACCACGCCGTGTCCCTCCTGCGGGGGCTCGGGGTCGGAGCACCGGCCCCGCACGGTCAAGGTCCGCATCCCCGCCGGGGTCGACGACGGCCAGCGCATCCGCCTGAAGGGGCGCGGTGGTCCGGGCCGCAACGGGGGCCCCGCCGGCGACCTCTACGTCGTGGTCCGACTCGAGGCCCACCCCATCTTCGGTCGGCGGGGCGCCGACCTGACGCTCGACGTCCCGGTCACCTTCCCCGAGGCCGCCCTCGGGGCCGACATCAAGGTGCCCACCCTCGACGGCGAGCCCGTGACCCTCCGCCTCCCCGCCGGCACCCGCTCGGGCCGGACCTTCCGGGTCAAGGGCAGGGGGGTGCCCAAGAGCTCAGGGGCCGGCGACCTCTTGGTGGCGGTCGAGGTGGCGGTGCCCGCCCGCCTCTCCGGCGCCGAGCGCGAGGCGGTCGAGGCGCTTGCCGCCGCCAATCCCGAGTCTCCCCGTGCCCACCTGGGAGTATGAGGTGAGCCATGCCGAGCCGTGACCGCAACCACGCCGTGTTCGTGATCTCCGTCGCCGCCGAGCTCGCCGGCGTCCACCCGCAGACCCTGCGCATCTACGAACGCAAGGGCCTCGTCGACCCTGCCCGCACCGGCGGGGGCAGCCGCCGCTACAGCGAGCACGACCTCGACCGGCTGCGGCGCATCAGCGAGCTCACCGACGAGGGCCTGAACCTCGCCGGGGTCAAGCGCGTCCTCGAGCTCGAGGCCGAGGTTGCCAGCCTCGAAGACGAGCTCGCCGAGGCCCGCGAGCAGGCCCGCACCGACATCGACCGGACCCATCGTCGCTACCGCCGCGACCTGGTCCCGCTCTCCCAGGCCATGGAGCTCTTCGGGCGCCGCATCCGCTGACCGCCGCGGGTAGGTCGTCACCCGTGCCCTCCTCCGGTCGGTTGGTGCGGTTACGGTCCTTGCGGCGGCCGGGCGACCGTGCCGCTGGACCGACGAAGGGGGATCCCGATGTCCACGCGCAGCTGCCCCGGCCGGTTGGCGGCTGTGCTTGCGGCGGCTGCCATCGCGGGCGGCCTCGTCGCGTGCGGTGGTGACGACGTGGGTGAGGCGTTCTGCGAGGCGGCGCTGGCCATCGGCGCCCCCGGTGATCCCGACGTCGACTTCGCCACCGCCTCGGCCGAGGAGGTCCGGGCTGCCGAGGAGGCGTTCATCGAGGAGCAGTTCCAGCCCCACGTCGACGAGGTGGCGACCAGCGGACCCGAGGGGGTGCGCGACGACGCCGAGCGCCTCTCCGAGATCGTTGCCGAAGCCACCGCCGACCCCGAGAGCGACTTCGGACGGGCGCTGTTCTTCGGTGAGGGGGCGGCGGCGCGCTCCGCCATCGTGGCGGCTGCCGCGAAGGACGACGGGTGCGACTGGAACCGCGTCGAGGTGTCGGCGGTCGACTACGCCTTCGACGGTGTCGCCGACTCGGTGCCGGCGGGGACCGTGGCGTTCGAGCTCACCAACGACGGCGACGAGCTGCACGAGATGGTGGTCGTTCGCAAGGTCGACGACGAGGATCGGACCTTCGCCGAGCTGCTGGAGCTGCCCGAGGAGGAAGCGCAGCGGCTCGTCACCTTCGTCACCGCCGGCTTCTCCGCCCCGGGGGCGACGGCGTGGTCGGTCGGCGAGCTCGAGGCCGGCGAGCATGCCTTGCTCTGCTTCATCCCGGTGGGCACCGTCGATGAGGACCAGGCCCTGGCCGGCGACGGTCCGCCCCACCACACCCGGGGCATGGTCCACGTGTTCACCGTCGAGTAGGCGCCACCCCTCCGGCCCGCCGCAAAGTTGACAATGATGTAGTCAACTTTCCTCACACCAGGTACCCTGCGTGACATGGCGATCGACCCCAACCGCTGGACCGTCAAGACCCAGGACGCCTTCAACGCCGCCGTCGAGTCGGCCCGGGGCGCCAGCCACCCCGAGGTCACCCCTGATCACCTGCTCGCCAGCCTGCTCGACCGGGCCGAGGGCGTGGTGGTGCCCCTGCTCGAGAAGGTCGGCGTCGACCCCCGCGCCCTGGCCACGGCCACCGCCGGGCGCCTCGACGCCCTGCCCAAGGCCTACGGCGCCGCCGAGGCCGGCATGTCGCGCGACCTGCGGGCGGTGCTCGAGCGGGCCGACAAGGCGCGCACTGACCTGCGCGACGACTACCTCTCCACCGAGCACCTCATCCTGGCCATGGCCGACATCGTCGGCGCCTCCACCGAGGAGCTGCTCACCGCCCTGCAGGCGGTGCGGGGCAGCCACCGGGTCACCAGCCAGAACCCCGAGGAGAGCTACCAGGCGCTCGAGCGCTACGGCCGCGACCTCACCGAAGCGGCTCGCCAAGGCAAGCTCGACCCGGTCATCGGCCGCGACGAGGAGATCCGCCGGGTCATCCAGGTGCTGTCGCGCCGCACCAAGAACAACCCGGTGCTCATCGGCGAGCCGGGTGTGGGCAAGACCGCCATCGTCGAGGGCCTCGCCCGGCGCATCGTCGAGGGCGACGTCCCCGAGGGCCTCAAGGGCAAGCGGGTCATCAGCCTCGACCTGTCCTCGATGGTGGCCGGCGCCAAGTTCCGCGGCGAGTTCGAGGAGCGGCTCAAGGCCGTCCTCAAGGAGATCACCGACGCCGGGGGCCAGGTCGTCACCTTCATCGACGAGATGCACACCGTGGTGGGCGCCGGCGCCGCCGAGGGCTCCATGGACGCCTCGAACATGCTCAAGCCCATGCTCGCCCGGGGCGAGCTGCGCATGATCGGCGCCACCACCCTCGACGAGTTCCGCAAGCACATCGAGACCGACGCCGCCCTCGAGCGCCGGTTCCAGCAGGTCATGGTCGGCCAGCCCTCGGTCGACGACACCATCGCCATCCTGCGGGGCCTCAAGGAGCGCTACGAGGTCCACCACGGGGTGCGCATCCAGGACGCGGCGCTCGTGGCCGCCGCGGTGCTGTCCGACCGCTACCTGACGGGCCGGTTCCTGCCCGACAAGGCCATCGACCTCGTCGACGAGGCGGGCAGTCGCCTGCGCATCGAGATCGACTCGCTGCCCACCGAGATCGACGTCGTCGAGCGTCGCATCCGCCAGCTGGAGATCGAGCGGGTGGCCCTGGCCAAGGAGACCGACGAGGCATCGGCCGAGCGGCTCGAGGCCCTCGATGCCGAGCTGGGCGACCTGCGCGAGCAGTCGACGTCGATGAAGGCCCACTGGCAGGGCGAGAAGGAGGCCATCACCGCCATCCAGGAGCTCAAGGAGGAGCTCGAGGGCAAGCGCGAGTCGGTCGAGCGCGAGACCGACCTCGAGCGGGCGGCCGAGATCCGCTACGGCCAGGTGCCCGAGCTCGAGCGGCGGGTCGAGGAGGCCACCGCACGCCTCGACGAGCTCCAGTCCGAGCAGCGGATGCTGAAGGAGGAGGTCGACGAGGAGGACGTCGCCGAGGTCGTCGCCAAGTGGACCGGCATCCCGGTGGCGAGGCTCATGGAGGGCGAGGTCGCCAAGCTCGTTCGCATGGAGGACGTGCTCCACCAGCGGGTGGTTGGCCAGGAGGAGGCCGTTCGCTCGGTGGCCAACGCCATCCGCCGCAGCCGGGCCGGGCTGTCCGACCCGAACCGGCCCATCGGCTCGTTCCTCTTTCTCGGACCCACCGGCGTCGGCAAGACCGAGCTGGCCCGGTCGCTGGCCGACTTCCTCTTCGACGACGAGCGCGCCGTGGTCCGCATCGACATGAGCGAGTACATGGAGAAGCACTCCGTCTCGCGGCTCATCGGCGCCCCGCCCGGCTACATCGGCTACGACGAGGGCGGGCAGCTCACGGAGTCGGTCCGGCGCCGTCCCTACGCCGTGGTGCTGCTCGACGAGATCGAGAAGGCCCACCCCGACGTGTTCAACGTGTTGCTCCAGCTCCTCGACGACGGCCGCCTCACCGACGGCCAGGGTCGCACGGTCGACTTCACCAACGTGGTGCTGATCATGACGTCGAACCTCCCCGGGGACCCGCGCGACTTCTTCAAGCCCGAGTTCGTCAACCGGATCGACGACATCATCCGCTTCCGCTCGCTCGAGGAGGCCGACCTCACCCACATCGTCGACATCCAGCTCGCCACCCTGGTGGAGCGCCTGGCACGTCGCCGCCTCACCCTGGAGGTGACCGACGACGCCCGCCGGGTCCTCGCTGCTCGGGGCTACGACCCGGCCTACGGGGCCCGGCCCCTCAAGCGCCTGCTGCAGAAGGCGATCGCCGACCCGCTGGCCATGGCCCTGCTCGACGGGCGCTACGCCGACGGCGACACCGTGGTGGTCGATGCCGACGACGGTGAGGTCGTGCTCGCTCGAGGCGGTTGACTGGAGGGGTGAGCACGAGCGATCCCCCCACCGACGGCCAGCCCCTCCGGGGCCGCCGCATCGGGATCACCGCCGACCGGCGCTGGCAGGAGCAGGCTGACCTGTTCCGCAAGCGCGGCGCCGAGGTGGTCCACGGGCCCACCATGCGGACCGTCGACCTCACCGCCGACGACGCGCTGCGCCGTGCCACCGCGGCGCTCGCCGCCGACCCGCCAGCGGTCCTGGTCGCCACCACCGGCTTCGGGATGCGGCGGTGGCTCGAGGCCGCCGCCGTCTGGGGGGTCGAGGCCGACCTGCTCGCCGCCCTCGGCCGGGCCCACGTGGTCGCTCGCGGCGCCAAGTCGTCGTCGGCCGTCCGCCAGGCCGGCCTCGAGGTGGCGTGGCGTGCCCCCCACGAGACGATGGACGAGGTGCTCGACCACCTCGGGGAGCGCGGCGTCGAGGGGGCCCGCGTGGCCCTCCAGCTCTTCGACCCCGACGACCACCCCGCCACGGAGGCCCTGCGGGCAGCTGTCGGCACCGGGGGAGAGCTGGTGGAGGTCCCGCTCTACCGCTGGGTGCTCCCCGACGATCCGGCGCCCGCCCTGCACCTCGTCGACCTCGCCGTCGAGGGCGGCCTCGACGCCGTCACCTTCACCAGCCAGCCGGCGGTGCGGAACCTGTTCCGCATCGCCGGTGACGCGCCCGGCGACCGAGCCGAGGCCCTCCGTCATGCCCTCAACGGCCCGGTGCTCCCGGTCTGCGTGGGGCCGGTGTGCGCCCGGGCGGTCGAGGAGGAGGGCGTGACCACCTCGGTGTGGCCCGAGCCCAACCGCCTCCCGCCGATGGTCCGGCTCACCGCGGAGCTCCTCGGCCCCGCCTCACGTCTGGCCTGACCGGGCGAAAGTCTCAGGTCTGCGTCCCTCATGCCGATGGTTGAGCGATGGCTGGCAAACGCAAGGGGGCGCCCGGCACCGAGCCGGGCAAGGACATCCGCCGCGAGGCGCGCGTCGTCGGGCTCGGGGACAACGTCCCCACCCTGGACGACGTCGATCGCCGTCGCCTCCAGCTCTGGATCATCATGGCCACGGTCATGGTGTCGGTCACCGCCACCATGGTCGTCCTCTCGATGTGGCAGGAAGGCGACATCGAGACGTTCATCAGCCCCTTCATTGCGCGGGTGGGTGTGCTCGTGATCGTGGCCGGCTTTGCCGCCTACGCGGTGGAGAAGGAGCTGCACCTCCGACGGCTGACGCGGCTGCTCCTCGAGGAGCGGGTCCTTGTCACCGCCCTCTCGAACCGCCTGAGCGAGATGTCGGCCCTGCTCGAGGCCGGCCAGGCCATGAACTCGGTGCTGGAGATCGACGAGGTGCTCAGTCGCATCCTGGACAACGCCCTCGAGCTGCTCGGTGGCACCGCCGGCTCGGTCATGCTCCTCGACGACGGTCGGTTGCGGGCCGTGGCGGTGCGCGGCAACGACCACGCCCACGGCACCAGCGTCGCCATGGGGGAGGGCATCGCCGGACGGGTGGCCGCCACCCGGGAACCCCTGCTGCTCGACGGTGAGCTCGACGAGCGCTGGCGCGGCCGGCACCTCCGGGTTCAGCCGGTCCAGAGCGCCATGTCGATCCCCCTGGTCCACCGCGACACCCTCCTCGGGGTGCTCAACCTCAACGCCGGCTCGGGCCGCCAGTTCAGCGAGTACGACCTCCGTGCCCTCAGCCTCTTCGGCGAGCACGCTGCCGCCGCCATCGGCAACGCCCGCCTCTACGAGGTCACCGCCACGACCGCCAAGAACATGACCCACGAGGCGCTGCACGACCCGCTGACCCGCCTGCCCAACCGCACCCTCTTTGCCGACCGGGTCGCTCACGCCCTGCACCGCCGTCGCAGCCGCGAGACCGAGGTGGCGGTGCTCTTCCTCGACCTCGACGACTTCAAGCGGGTCAACGACAGCTGGGGCCACCAGGTGGGCGACGAGCTCCTCTGCGCCGTCGCCGCCCGGCTCCGGGCGGTCGTCCGCGACGGCGACACCGCCTGCCGGCTCGGTGGCGACGAGTTCGCCATCCTGATCGACGAGGCGAGCGGCCCCGGTGAGGCGCTCGCGACGGCCGACCGCATCATCACCGCCCTCTGCGCCCCGTTTTCCCTCGCCGGTCGGGACGTGGCCGTCCGGGCCAGCATCGGCGTGGCGCTCAGCGAAGAGAACATCCCCGACGCCGCCGAGCTGCTCCGCAACGCCGACGTGGCCATGTACCTCGCCAAGGACGAGGGCAAGGCATGCGCCCGGCTCTACCGGGACGGCATGCACACCTCGGTGCTCGAGCGCCTCGAGCTGGAGTCGGACCTGGGCCGGGCAGTCGAGCAGAACGAGCTGCTCCTCCACTACCAGCCGATGGTTGACCTCGGGTCGGGCCGCATCACTGGCTTCGAGGCGCTGGTGCGGTGGGAGCACCCCACCCTGGGGGTCCTGCCACCCGACCGCTTCGTCCCCCTCGCCGAGCAGTCGGGCCTGATCGTGGCCATCGACCGCTGGGTGCTGCTGGCCGCGTGCACCCAGGGTCGGGCGTGGCAGCTGGCGCACCCGGAGGAGGCGCCGCTGATGGTGGGGGTCAACCTCTCCACCCGCCAGCTCGAGCACGACTCGGTGGTCGACCTCGTGACGCTCGCCCTCGAGGTGTCCGGCCTCGATCCCGCGCACCTGGTGATCGAGATCACCGAGAGCTGGGTGCTCCAGGACACCCAGGCGGGAGCGCGGCGCCTGCTCGGCCTCCACGACCTCGGGGTCCGTCTGGCCATCGACGACTTCGGCACCGGCTACGCCTCGCTGTCGTACCTCAAGCACCTCCCGGTCGACATCATCAAGGTCGACCGCTCCTTCGTGGAGGGCCTCGGCCAGACCCCCGAGGACAACGTGCTCGTGCGGGCGATCATCCGCCTGGGCGAGACCCTCGGCCTCGAGGTCATCGCCGAGGGGGTCGAGCGCCTCGACCAGGTCGAGGCCCTCCGGGGGCTCGGGTGCTCCACCGCCCAGGGCTGGCACTTCTCCCACCCGGTGCCGGTGGACGACTTCTCCGACCTCCTGGTGCAGCAGCGGGCCGGCATCGGCTGCGCCGACATCGCCCGCCAGCGGGCGACGTCGGCGAGCGCCGTCGCCGACTGACGCTGGTCAGCTGTAGAGCGCCTCGATCTCGTCGGCGTACTTGGCGTGGACGCCTCGCCGCTTGAGCTTGGAGGTCGGCGTGAGCTCCTCGGAGTCCGGGAGCCACTCCTCGCCGAGGATGGTGACCTTCTTGACCCGCTCGGCGTTGTTGAAGTCGGCCATGACCTCCTCCACCCCCCGTTCGACCTCGGCCTTGACGTCGGGGTCGTCGGCCAGGTCGGCGAGCGAGGTGCCCTCCTTGCCGTTGGCGGCGGCCCATGCCGTGGCGGCATCGGGGTCGAGCACCACGAGGGCGGAGACGAAGGGCCGCTTGTCGCCGATGGCGCAGGCCTGGCCGATCAGCGGGACCATCTTCAGCGACGCCTCGAGGTTGGCGGGGCTGATGTTCTTGCCGCCGGCGGTGATGATCAGCTCCTTCTTGCGGTCGACGATCTTGACGTAGCCCTCGTCGTCGATCTCGCCGATGTCGCCGGTGTGGAGCCAGCCCTCGCCGTCGAGCGCCTCGGCGGTCTTCTCGTCCTCCTTGAGGTAGCCGGAGAAGACGTTGCCGCCCTTGGCGATGATCTCGCCGTCGTCGGCCAGCTTCACGGTGCAGCCGGGGATGGCGCGCCCGACGGTGCCGGGCTTGATCTTGTACGGGTCCCAGGTGAGGGGGCCGGAGTTCTCGCTCATGCCGTAGATCTCCGACAGCGGCACCCCGATGGTGACGAACCACTCGAGCATCTCGGGCACGATCGGGGCGGCACCGGTGACGGCCACCTCGAGGGCGTCGAGGCCGACGAGCTCGCGCACGGGCTTGAACGCCACCTCGTCGAGGAAGCCGAGGGTGGCCTCCTCGTCCTCGGTGAGCTCGCGCGACTGGGTGGCCTTGGCCAGCGCGAGGGGCTTGGCCGCCTCGACGGCCTCGTTGAACTTCTGGCCCTTCTCGGGGTCGGCGGCGAGGGCGCCGTTGACCCCGGCGTAGACCTTCTCCCACACGCGGGGCACACCGAAGAGGATCTGGGGGCGCACCTGGCCGGCGTAGGCGGCGATCTGGGACGGGTCGGGGCAGGTGGTGACCTCCTCGCCGAAGAGGGCACCGAGGTAGTGGGTCGACATGCGCTCGGCCACGTGGGCCATCGGCAGGTAGGAGATGGAGCGGAAGCCCACGAACTCGCGGTCGACCATGCGGCGGTAGCTCTCGGCCGTCCAGCAGATGTTGTAGTGCGAGAGCATCACGCCCTTGGGCGGGCCGGTGGTGCCGGAGGTGTAGATGATCGTGGCCAGGTCGTCGGGCGTGGCCACCTTGGACGCGGCCTCGAGGTCGCCCGGCTCGTGGTCGAGGATCGACGACCAGGCGACGACGTCGTCGCCTGCGAGGCCGTCGGGGTCCTCGAGGATGGCGATCGTCGCCAAGTCGGGGAGGCCCTCGCGCACCTTGAGGAAGCGCTCGAGGAAGCCGACGTCCTCGACGATGGCCAGGGTGGCCTCGCCGTGGCCCACGAGGTACTCGACCTGCTCGGGAGAGGAGGAGTTGTAGATCGAGTACGGCGTGGCGCCGAGCATGAGGGCGGCCATGTCGGCCACGTGGAACTCGGGGCGGTTGCGCATCATGAGCGCCAACCGGTCGCCGGCGCCCACGCCGAGGGCGCGGAGGCCCTCCATGGCCCGAGCGACCTGGTCGGCGTACTCGCCGAAGGTCATCTCCTGCCAGTCGTCGCCGTCCTTCCAGCGCAGCGCCACCTGGTTCGGGTGCTCGCTGGTGGTCCCGAGGAACAGCGACGAGACCGTCTGCCCCTGGATGGCAGCGTCGATCTCTTCCTTGGTCACCTGGTCGGCCATGGACTCTCCCTCGTACGGTCGGGCGTGGTCCGTACGGTTCTACCAGGCTTCCCCTCGTCGTACCCCGGCCCCGCCGTGCCGCCGAGGAACCTCCGCCTTGACCACTCGGTCGGGCGGCGGGCAGCATGGGATCTTGACCGACCGGTCTAGTTTTCTCTGACCCCGAGGAGTTCCCCCATGGCCACCGCTGTCATCGTCGACGCCGTCCGCACCGCCGGCGGCAAGCGCAACGGCAAGCTCTCGGGCTGGCACCCGTCCGACCTCGCCGGCGAGACCCTGAAGGCCCTCGCCGAGCGCAACGACCTCGACCCCGCCCTCGTCGACGACGTGATCATGGGCTGCGTCATGCAGGTGGGCCACCAGGGCCTCAACATCGGTCGCAACGCCGTCCTCGCCGCCGGTTGGCCCGAGACCGTGCCGGCTACCACCGTCGACCGCCAGTGCGGCTCGTCGCAGCAGTCGGCCCACTTCGCCGCCCAAGGCGTCATCGCCGGCGCCTACGACGTGGTGGTCGCCGCCGGCGTCGAGGTCATGAGCACCACCCCGATGGGGGCGTCGATCACGCCCGGTTCGTTCCCCTTCGGGCCCGCCACCGTGGCTCGCTACGCCGACCAGGGCGGCCTCGTGCCCCAGGGCATCTCGGCCGAGCTCATCGCCGACAAGTGGGGCCTCACCCGTGAGGACCTCGACGCCTTCGGCGCCGAGTCGCAGCGCCGGGCGCTGCAGGCCACCGAGGAAGGTCGCTTCCAGAACGAGATCGTGCCGGTGAAGGGCAAGCTCTGGGACCGCGAGAAGAACGAGGTCGTCGAGCTCGACGAGATGGTCACCCAGGACGAGGGCATCCGCCCCGGCACCACCGCCGAGACCCTCTCCAACCTCAAGCCCGCCTTCAAGCCCGACGGCAAGGTCACGGCCGGCAACTCCAGCCAGATCACCGACGGCGCCTCCGCCACGCTGATCATGAGCGAGGAGAAGGCCAAGGCTCTCGGCCTGACACCCCGGGCCCGCTTCCACAGCTTCGCCCTGGCCGGCACCGACCCGATCATGATGCTCACCGGCCCCATCCCCTCCACCGCCAAGGTGCTCGAGCGGGCCGGCCTCACCGTCGACGACATCGACCTCTTCGAGGTCAACGAGGCGTTCGCGTCGGTCGTCCTCGCCTGGCAGGCCGAGCACAAGACCGACCTCAGCAAGGTCAACGTCAATGGCGGCGCCATCGCCCTCGGCCACCCGCTCGGCTGCTCCGGCACCAAGCTCATGGCCACCCTGCTCAACGAGCTCGAGCGCACCGGTGGCCGCTACGGCCTCCAGACCATGTGCGAGGGGGGCGGTCTCGCCAACGCCACCATCATCGAGCGCCTGGGCTAGCGGGTCGGGCTCGCGGGGCGCGTGCCGCCCCCGCGGGGCCCGTCACCGAGGGCGGACCCCTCCCACCCCCTCCGCAAGCTCCGGCATGGAGGGCGAGCGGAGCGAGCCCGACCAATGGGCAGGTGTCATTGGGGCCGAAGGTCCCTCCCCCTCGGTGCCACCCGCTCGCTCCGACGCCCCGTCCCGACGCTCGAACTTCTGGGCGGGGCTCGCCGCTGGGATGGGGGCCGCTCCGTCGTACAATCGCTCTGTGGGCACCTTGGTCAATGTTGGCGTTGCCCTTTTGGCGGCGGTGGTGATCTGGAAGGTGGGCACGGCCATGTTGGGCTCGTTTGCGCGGCCCGTGCCCGAGCCGCCTCCGCCTGGCGAGCTGCGCAAGGTGCGCTTGCGCTACCGGTGCCCGCAGTGCCACATGGAGATCCGGATCGACCGCGCCGGGGAGGAGCTGCCGGAGCCACCGCGGCACTGCATGGACGAGATGGAGCTGGTGGCCCCGCCCATGGAGTGATCCGTCTGGGCGGTGCGCCCGGTCGCCGGCGCGACCGCATCCACCGCCCAGACGTTTCCCACAGCCTGTGGACAACCCTGGGGAGGATCACACGCGTGTAACTAGCCCGCCACCCGTCCGTCATCCGGGCGCCACCTCTCCGTCACGTCGCCTGGGCGGTCGTCCGGTCAGTGGTACTTGGTGGCGGTGATGAAGCCGCCGGTGATCATGACCAGGCCGACGAGCAGGTAGCGGTTGTCGGCGTCGCCGGGCAGCAGCCCGAGGTAGTTGACGATGATCACCAGCGCACCCAGTGCCAGCAGGCCGAACATGAGCACCGGCACCCACGGGGCGCTGACCTTCTCCTCGGGCGGGATCGGTGGCGTGTAGCGGGTGGAGGCCCCGGGGACCTGCCCGCTGGGGGTGTGGACCCGCGCCGCGGGGGCGCCGGTGCGCCCCCCGGGCTTGGTCCCCTTGGGGGTCACCCGGCCGGAGCCGGTGCGGGAGGTGCGCCGGGAGGACGCCTTGCGTTCAGCCATGGCCGGAAGGGTAGTGCGGCGGGTGCGGGCCGACCGGCCGCCCCGGGGGCGGGGAACCCGGCGGGGCGGGAGGTCCGCCGGCAGTAGCCTCGGCGGCGATGAGCGCCCGCGTCCTCGTCGTCGACACCGACGACTCGTTCGTCTACAACCTCGTCCAGTACCTGGGCGAGCTCGGAGCCGAGCCGCTGGTCCACCGCCACGACGACCTCGATCTCGCGGGCGTCGACGCATTGGCGCCCGACGCCGTGCTGATCTCGCCCGGTCCCGGACGTCCCGACGACGCCGGCCTCTCCAACGACGTGATCCGCCACCTCGCCGGGGAGGTGCCCATCCTGGGTGTCTGCCTCGGCCACCAGTGCATCGGCCAGGTCTACGGCGGCAAGGTGGTGCGGGCGCCCGACGTCATGCACGGCAAGACCTCGCAGATCCGCCACTCGGGCACCGGCGTCTTCGCCGGGCTGCCCGACCCGCTGGAGGCCACCCGGTACCACTCCCTGGTCGTCGACCGCGACAGCGTGCCGGACGAGCTGGAGATCACCGCCGAGGCCGACGACGGCGTGGTCATGGGGCTGCGCCACCGGGTGCTCGACGTCGAGGGCGTGCAGTTCCACCCCGAGTCGATCCTGACCGTCGGTGGTCACGACCTGCTGCGCACCTGGCTGGACCGCATCGCGTCCTAACGGCCGAGGCGGGCCGGCACGGCCCGACGGGACTACGGCGCGTCGCCCTCCGGGGCGGTGGTGGTGGTCTCTGCCGCCGTGGTCGTGGTCGTCTCGGCGATGGTTGTGGTGATCAGCGCGGTGGTCGTGGTCGTCGTGGTCTCCTCTGGCCCGCGGGAGACGACGACGGTGACGTTGGAGCCCCGCGCCAGGTCGCGACCGGCGGGAGGGTCGGTGGCGATGACCTCGCCTTCGGGGGCGCTGTTGAAGCGCTCGACCACCTGGGGCCGGAACCCGCGGTCGAGGAGGATGTTCACGGCATCGGTCTGGGAGCGCCCGACCACGTTGGGCACCGGCACCAGCTCGGGCCCGGAGGAGACGTCGAGGCGCACCATGGTGCCCGCCGGGACCTCCTCGCCGGGCAGGATGCTCTGGCGGAGGACCTCGCCCTCCGGGCGGTCGTCGCTCGGCACGGGGACGATGTCGGCTTCGAGGCCGACACCCTCGAGCTTCAGGCGGGCGTCGTCGACGGGTTCGCCCACCACGCTCGGGACCGCAACGGGTGGCTGGCCCGAGCTGACGAAGATCTCGACCTCGGAGCCCTCCGCCAACCGGACGCCGGCGCCGGGATCCTGGCGGAAGACCAGGCCCTCGGCCACGTCCTCGTTGGCCTCCGCCCGGGGCACGGGGACGAAGCCGGCATCGCGCAGGATGCGCTCGGCATCCTCCTGCGACTTCGTCACGACGTCGGGCACGTCGACCTGGGCGGTGGTGTCACCACCGAAGCCGAGGTTCTGGGCGAAGAGGAAGAGCAGGAAGGCGAGCAGGGCCAGCAGTGCGAGGAGCAGGATGATGAACGCCGGGCTGCGCTGCGGCCGCGGGCCCTCCTCGTAGAAGTCGTCGTCGAGCACGGCGCCGGCCGCGTAGGTCTCCTCGTGCCGGGGGACGGCCCGGGTGGCGCCCACCGCTGCCGTGGCGGCGCCCGCCCCCACCGCCGTGGTGGCGTCGGGCGGGGCCATCAGGGGTTCGGCGACCACGGGGCGTCCCTCGCGGAATCGACGGAGGTCGAGGCGCAGGTCCTCGGCGGAGGGGTACCGGTTCTGGGTGTTCTTGGCCATGGACTTGGCCACGACGGCGGCGAGGGGGGCCGGCACGTCGGGGTTGCGGTCGCGCAGCGGCTCGGCCGACTCCTGGACGTGCTTGTACGCCACCGCCACCGGGCTGTCGCCGCTGAAGGGCGGCCGGCCACTGAGCATCTCGTAGAGCACCACCCCCAGGGAGTACACGTCCGAGCGCGGGTCGACGCTCTCGCCGCGGGCCTGCTCGGGGGAGAAGTAGGTGGCGGTGCCCATCACGGTGCCGGTCTGGGTGAGGTTCTCGCCCGCCGAGACGGCGCGGGCGATGCCGAAGTCGGTGACCTTGACCTGCCCGGTGGTGGAGATGAGGACGTTGCCGGGCTTGACGTCGCGGTGGACCACGCCGTTGCGATGGGCGAAGCCGAGGGCGGCGGCGATGTCGGCGGCCACGTCGGCGGCTCGGTCAGGGTGGAGCGCCCCTTCGTCGCGGATGATCTGCGCCAGGCTCCGGCCCTCGACGTACTCCATGACGATGAAGTAGGTGTTGTCCTCTTCGCCCCAGTCGTAGACGGAGACGATGTTCGGATGGCTCAGGTTGGCGGCCGACTGGGCCTCGCGGCGGAAGCGCTGGACGAAGGAGGGGTCGGTGGCGAACTCGGGGAAGAGGACCTTGAGGGCGACTGGGCGGTCGAGCAGGGAGTCCCGAGCGAGGAAGACGTCGGCCATCCCGCCCCGGGCGATCTTGCGGTGGAGCTCGTAGCGCCCGTTGAAGACCTGTTGCCCCTGATCTGACATATCCGGGGCAGCCTAGGCGTCGTGCCGGGAGGGCCCGAGGCACGGGGCAGCGGAAGGCCGCTCAGCCGGTGACGGCCAGGGCTGCCTCGAGCACGGCGCGGGCGATCGGTGCCGCCACCCGCCCCCCGGTCTGCTCGCTGGCGCCGGGCTGGCCCTCGACGATCACCGCCACCGCCACCCGGGGGGCGTCGGCGGGGGCGAAGCCGATGATCCAGGCATGGGAGGCGGGTGGATCGGACCCCAGCTGGGCGGTGCCGGTCTTGCCGGCGGTGGGGACACCAGGGATGCGCAGCCCCCCAGCGGTGCCGTCCTCGACGACGGCCACCATGGCGTCGCGCAGCAGGGCGGCGTCCTCGGTCGACAGCGCCCGGCGCCACTCCCGGGGCTGGAAGCGCCGGAGGACGTCGCCCTCCGAGTCGCGGATCTCGGCCATGACGTGCGGCTCCATGATCGACCCGCCGTTCGCCACGGCGGCGGCGACGAGCGCCATCTGGAGCGGGGTCGAGCGCACGGCGTTCTGGCCGATGGCGGTCTGGGCCACCACGGGGGTGTCCTTGTCGAAGTCCTCTCCGCCGATCCGGGAGCGGGCCACGCTCGGCAGGTCGATCGGGGGGGTGTCGTTGAAGCCGAACGCCTCGGCGCCGGAGACGAGGGCGCCACCGCCGATCTCGACGCCGAGTCGGGCGAAGGCGGTGTTGCACGAGACCCGCATGATGTCGACGAGGGTGCCCCCGCAGGTGCTGCCGCCGAAGTTGCGCACCGGGCGGGTCGTCAGGGGCGGGGTGAACTCCGACTCGGCCGGGAACTCCGGCTCGTCGAGCGAGAGCTGCCCTCCTGCCAGGCCCGTGGCGGCGGTGACGACCTTGAAGGTGGAGCCCGGGAAGAACGTCTCCCGGTAGCTGCGCGGGAGGAGAGGGTTGGCGGGCTCCTCGAGCGCGGCGCGTCGTGTCTCACGGGCCGCCGAGAGGTCGACCTGCGAGAGGGGCCCGGGGTCGTAGCTCGGGAAGCTCCACAGGGCCAGGATCGAGCCGTTGCGCGGGTCGATGGCCACGACCGAGCCGCGACGCTCGCCGAGCTGGTCCCGTGCCGCCTGCTGGACGATGGGCGGGATGGTGAGGGTCACGTCCGCGGTGCGCTCGGGGTCGAGGAGGAGGTCGAGGACGCCGCGGACCGTCGTGGCCGCCTCGCGACCGGCCAGGGCGTCGTTGTAGGTGCGCTCCACCCCGTCGGAGCCGGTGGCGAAGGAGAAGTAGCCGGTGATCTGGCCGAAGAGGTCACCGGTGGGGTACTCCCGCTGGCGGCCGATGCGCCCGTCCACCGGCACCGACCGGGCCAGCACGGAACCGTCGGCGGCGAGGATCTGGCCGCGGGGCCGGCTGTAGTCGCGCACCACCGCCCGGTTGTTGTTGGGGTGGTCGTTGTACTCGTCGGCTCGCAGCACCTGGACGATGTTGAGCTGGACGAACAGAGCGGCGTAGAGCACCAGCAAGCCGATGCCGAGCCGGCGGATCTGGCGGTTCACCGCGTCACCGTGGTGGCGTCGGAGATGCGCATGAGCAGCGCCAGCAGCACGTAGTTGGCGACCAGGGAGGAGCCGCCGTAGGAGACGAACGGCAGGGTGATGCCGGTGAGGGGCACCAGGCGGATGACCCCGCCGATGATGATGAAGCTCTGCAGCCCGAGGATCCCGGTGAGCCCGGCGGCCAGCAGCTTGTCGAAGGGGGTGTCGGCGCGCATGGCGATGCGCAGGCCTGCCCCGACCATGAGGAGGAAGGCGGCCAGGACGGCGGTGGCGCCGAGCAGGCCGAGCTCCTCGCCGATGGCGGCGAAGATGAAGTCGGTGGTGACCGCCGGGATGCGGTCGGGGTTGCCGAGGCCCGGCCCGGTGCCGGCGATGCCACCCCAGGCGAGGGCGAAGGTGGCCTGCACGACCTGGAAGCCCTGCCCGGAGATGTCGGTCCAGGGGTCGATCCAGATGCCGGTGCGGACCCGCACGTGGGCGAAGAGGTGCCAGGCCACGAAGGCGCCCATCGAGAACAGCGCGGCGCTCACCGCCATGTACGAGGCCCGCTCGGTGGCGATCCAGAGCATGACGACGAAGAGCGAGAAGAACAGCAGCGACGAGCCGAGGTCGCGCTGGGCGGTCATCACCAGCAGCGAGGCACCCCACGCCAGGAGCACGGGCCCGAAGTGCTTGAGGTCGGGCAGCATCAGGGGGCCGAACCGGTGGGTGGCCATGCTGAGCAGCTCGCGCTTCTCCACCAGGTACGAGGCGAAGAAGATCGCCAGGATGATCTTGGCGAACTCCCCGGGTTGGAAGCTGATCGGGCCGATGCCGACCCAGATGCGGGCGCCCTGGACGGTTCGGCCGATGCCAGGGACCAGCGGCAGCAGGAGCAACACGATGCCGACGAGCATGAACGTGTAGCGGTAGCGCTCGAGGTCGCGCGTGCGCCGGACCACCACCAGGGTCCCCACGTAGGCGCCGATGCCCACGGCGACCCAGGTCGCCTGGAGGGCCGCGAGGTCCTCGTTGAGGCGGGCGATGAACACGTAGCCGATGCCGTTGAGGAGGCCGGCGAGGGGGAGGAGCATCCCGTCGGCGGCGGGAGCCAGGCGGCGTGTGACGACGTGGGCGACGCCGAGGAGGCCGAGCACCACCACGAGGAAGGGCACGATGTCGACCGGGATCGAGGCGGTGGAGCCGAGCGAGGCGAGGACGTAGAGGCTGGAGGTGATGAGGGCGCCGAGGAGGATGAGGCCGAGCTCGGTGTTGCGGCGCACGGTCCGCATCACGGGGCGGCCCCGGTGGTCGTGGTGGCCTCGGTCGTCGTCGTCGTCGTGGTCGTGGTGGAGGTGGTGGTGGTGGTGATCGAGCGAGCCTGGTCCTCGAGGTTGTCGACGTAGCGGCGGGCGGCGGCGAGCGACGGCTGCTCCTTGCCGGCCTCGAGCTCGTGGCGGCGGGCGGGGGGCACGTCGTCGGCCGGGAAGCCGGTGGGCTCGACCACCGTCGGCTGGATCCACAGCACGCCTCCCGGGCGGCCCTGGAGGATCACGACCTCGTCGTCCACGATGCGCACGTGGTAGGTGCTCCGCGCGAACCACGCCACTGACCCGACCGCACCTGCCACCACGGCCACCACGGCCAGCAGGAAAAGCGCCGAGCGCCAGGTGAACCGCGACGGAGCGTCGCCGCCGGTTGCGTCGGTGGCCGTGGTGGGCACGGCGCCGCCGTCGCTTCCCTGGAGGTTGGCGAGGTCGGCTGCGGCCATCGCGGTGCCCCCTCGGCGCCGGACGGTGGGCGAGTCGGCGGTGCCCCCCGCCACCGCGGCGGATGCCGCCTCGGCCCTGCCGCCGTCGTCGACGACATCGACGACGACCACGGTCACGTTGTCGCGCCCGCCGGCCTCCACCGCCAATCGCACCAGCTCGCGGGCGGCCTCTCCGGGGTCGGCGAGTCGGCGCAGCACGGCCGCGGTGAGGTCGTCGTCGAGCTCCCCGGTGAGCCCGTCGGAGCAGAGGAGGTAGCGGTCACCGCGGTGGGGGGTGATCTCCCAGGAGTCGACCTCGATGTCGTCCTCGTTGCCGAGGACCCGGGTGACGATGTTCTTCTGCGGGTGGATGCGGGCCTCGTCGGGGGAGAGGCGCCCCTGGCGGACCATCTCCTCCACCAGGCTGTGGTCCTCGGTGACCTGGAGGAGCTCTCCGCCCTGGAGCAGGTAGACGCGCGAGTCGCCCACGTTGGCGACCACGATGCGCTCGTCGCCGTTCTCGTCGTCGTCGCCGTCAGGACCCACCAGGGCGATGGCGCACAGGGTGGTGCCCATGCCCCGCAGCTCGGGGTCGTCCTCGGCCCGGTCGATCACGGCCCGGTTGGCCAGGCGGATGCCCTCCACCAACCCGTCGTGGGTGGGGGCGGCGCCGGCCCGAAGCGCCTCCAACGCCACCTTGCTGGCGACCTCGCCCCCGGCGTGGCCGCCCATCCCGTCGGCCACCGCGAAGATCGGGTCGGCCTCGAGCGAGGAGTCCTGGTTGATGGTTCGGACCCGGCCGGTTTCGGAGGCCGAGCCCCACCGCAGCGTGGTCATCGGCCCATCACCCGCCGACCTCCATCACGGTGGAGCCGATCTTGAGGTGGTCGCCGCGCTTCATGGCCACCGGCGCCGACACCTTGGCGTTGTTGAGGTACGTGCCGTTGGTCGAGCCGAGGTCCTCCACGAAGAGGGTGCCGTCGCGGGCGAACACCCGGGCGTGGAGCTGGGAGACGTAGCTGTCCTCGAGGGTCACCTGGCAGCCGGCAGCGCGGCCCACCGTGAGCTCGTCTCCGAGGTCGTAGGACCTGCCCTTCTGGTCCTTGGGCTCCACCACCACCAGCCGCTCGGCCCGCCCCCGGGGGGTGACTCGGCGCTCGCGCCGCGGTGGACGGCCTCCGCGGGCGGCCCGGCCCGCGGGGACGGCGGCGACCTTGGGCCCGTTCACCTCGGCCCACACCGCCCGGAGCACGCGGAAGAAGAAGAGGTAGAGCAGGGCGAGGGCGCACAGCTTGAGGACGGCCAGCAGGGGCTCGGGCAAGGGTCAGCCTGCTTCGAAGCGGAGCTTGGCGTCGCCGACGGTGAGGGTGTCGCCGTCCTTCAGGCGCCGCTCGCTCACCGTGGCGCCGTTGACGCGGGTGCCGTTGGTGGAGCCGAGGTCGACCACCTGCCAGCCGTCGCCCACCGGGCGGATCTCGGCGTGCTTGCGGCTGACGCTGGAGTCGGAGAGCTGGATGGTGGAGCCGGGCGCCCGCCCGATGATCGCCACGGTGTCGCCGAGCGAGACCCGGGAGTCGTCGGGCAGCACCACGGTCCCGCCGCCGGTGCCCCCGGGGCCCTCCTTGAAGCGGGCGGAGAGCCCGAACGACCCGGTGCCCAGCTCCTGGTCGAGGCGGAGGAGCACCTCGACCGGCCCCATGAACGTGTAGCCCTCCTCGCGGGCGTGGGCCCGGGCGGCGTCGCCGAGCTCGCGGGTGAGGCTCTCCTCGATCTCGGCGAACTGCTCGTGGTCCTCGGGGCCAAGCGTCACGGTGAAGTCGTTGGGGGCTGCGACCTCGCCCCGGACGTTGACCGTTCGCTGGTCGTCCATCTCCCGGACGAGGCGCCGGCCGAGCTCGACCGGCCGCAGCGACGACTTGAAGGCTCGGGCGAAGACGCCTTCCACCAGGCGCTCGAGGCGCCGTTCGAATCCCTTGAGGCCCATGCGGCCGCAACTCTACTCAGGCCCCCTAGATCGCACCTCGGCCCGCGTGCGGTAGCCTCTCCGGGCTTCACTCGCGCGAGTGGCGGAATTGGCAGACGCGCAGGATTCAGGTTCCTGTGCCCGAAAGGGTGTGGGGGTTCAAGTCCCCCCTCGCGCACTCGCAGGTCGATGGCCACCTACCCGTGGGTCAGCCGTCGTCCGGCGCCGGCGCCGGAACCGCGCGCAGCGTCACCTCGGTGATGGCGTGGTGGGCGATCCCGTTGACCTCGAGCCGCCAGCCGTCGACGACCACGATGTCGCCCGGCGCCTCGGGGATCCGGCCGAGGTGGTGGAGGATGAGGCCGGCGACGGTGGTGTAGTCGCCATCGGTGTCGAGCTCGACGCCGATGTCGACGAGGTCGTGGACGGGGAACGAGCCGGCCAGCACCATGGTGCCGTCGGGGAGGTGGCGGACACTGGTGACATCGCGGTCGTGCTCGTCGTAGATCTCACCGGTGAGCTCCTCGACGAGGTCCTCCAGGGTGACGATCCCCTCGGCGCCGCCGTGCTCGTTGATGACGAGGGCGAGGTGCTGGCGGGCGATCTGCATGTCGCGCAGGGCGTCGAGGACTCCAACCGTCTCGGGGAGCACCATCACGGGGCTGGCCACCCCGGCGACGTCGCCTCCGTCGCTCGCCCCGATCAGGTCGCGCAGGTGGACCACGCCGAGCGTCCGGTCAAGGTCGCCATCGACCACCGGTGCCCGCGAGTGGCCGCGTTCCACCAAGAGCCTGACGGCTTCGTCCCGGGACGCATCGCTCGGGAGGGTGAGCACCTGGGGTCGGGGGACGACCACCTCCCTCAAGGTGCGCTCGGCCGCCTCGAAGGTGCCGTCGATGATGAGGTGCTGCAGGGGCGTGAACCGTCGCTGGGAGGCCAGCACGTCGCGCAGCTCCTCTTCGGTCATCTCCTCGATCCGGGCGTCCGGGTCGCCGCCGAGGAGCCGGACCACCACGTCCGTGGCCTTGCCGAGGAACCACACCAACGGTCGGGCCAGGGACGACAGGGCACCGAGGGGTCGGGTGGCGAGCAGTGCCCAACGCTCGGCCCGCTGCATGGCGATCCGCTTGGGGGCCAGCTCGCCGACCACGAGGGTCACGAAGGTGAGCACGGCGGTGACCGCCACGATCGACACCGGTCGGGATGCCCGTCCGAGGAAGCCGAGCACCTCATCGAGCGGCTCGGCCAGGGCCACGGCCGCCGTGGCCGAGGCGAGGAACCCGGCCAGGGTGATGCCGATCTGGATGGTCGCCAGGAAGCGGTTCGGGTCGCGCGCCAACGCCGCCAGGCGCCGGCCGGTCTCGCTCGCCTCCGCGAGCCGCGCCAGGCGCGACTCGCGCAGGCTGATCAGGGCGATCTCGCTGCCGGCGAAGACCGCGTTGATGAGCACCAGCACCACCACCAGTCCCAACTGGGGGCCCACTCCATCCAAGGGACGCTCCTCCTGCTCTCGGGGCGCGCCGGGTGCGCGCCCACGTCACGAGTGGTCGGAGGGCCGAGGAGGAGCGCGCCCGTGCCGAGGTGGGGATCGCCGGGGAGCGGTGCGCGTACTTGGAGGTTCAACAGCCATCGGCCGGCGTCAGGCTAGGACTGGCAGGCTCGCCGGATCAATCGGTGGTCGGCGAGCAGGCGCAGGGCGAGCTTCCTCGCCTCCTCCACCCACACCACGCTCGACGCCACCGCGACGCAGGCCAACCACTGGCCGGAGGTGATGGTGGTGGTGTCGAAGAGGGCCCGCATGGCACCGAGGTGGGTGGTGCCCACCTGGAGGGCGGCGACGGCGCCGAGCGCCCACCACAGCTTGGCGTTGGTGAGTGTCTGGCGGCGGAACACGCTCAGTCGGTCGCTGCGGGCGTTGAGGATGTTGAAGAACTGGAACAGCACGAAGGTGTTGAACGCCATCGTCCCCGCCGCCGTGGGAACGCCCGCCCGGGCGGCCTCGCCCGGCGCGAGGGCGAGGACGGTCAGGGTGCCAGCGGCCATCACCGCCGCCGACAGCCCGATGGTCACCCACCGGCCCCTGGTCAGGATGCGCTCGGCTCGCGGTCGGGGCTGGCGCTCCATCACGTCGTGGTCCACGGGGTCGAGCCCGAGGGCCATGGCCGGGGGGCCGTCCATGATGATGTTGACCCAGAGGATCGAGATGGCGCCGAACGGCTTGCCACCGGCCAAGCCGAGCACCGACGACCCGAGGAAGAGGGCGGCGAAGCCGAGCGTGGTGCTCAGCTGGAAGCGGACGAACTTGACGATGTTGTCGTAGATCCCCCGACCGTGCTGGACGGCCTGGACGATGGTGGCGAAGTCGTCGTCGGTGAGGACCATGGTGGCGGCCTCCTTGGTGACCTCGGTGCCGGTGATGCCCATTGCGATGCCGATGTCGGCCCGCTTCAGCGCCGGAGCGTCGTTGACGCCGTCGCCGGTCATGGCCACCACGTGGCCCTGAGCCTGGAGAGCGGCGACCAGCCGCAGCTTGTGCTCGGGCGACACCCGGGCGAACACCGAGGTGCCCGGCAGGGCGTCGGCGAGCTCGGCGTCGGTCATGGCATCGATCTCCGCGCCGGTCATCGCCGTCACCCGGCCGATCTCGTCGGCGAGCCCGAGCTCCCGCCCGATGGCGATGGCGGTGGCGGCGTGGTCACCGGTGATCATGGTGACCCTCACCCCGGCCCTCCTCGCCGTGGCGATCGCCGAGCGGACCTGGGGGCGGGGCGGGTCGAGGATGCCGACCAGGGCGACCACGGTGAGGTCGTGCACGATGGCGAGGGGGTCGTCCTCCGCCTCGGCTCGCCACCCTTCGGCCAGCTCGCGGTCGGCGACCGCCAGCACCCGTAGGCCCTGGCCGGCCACGCGCTCGTTGTGGGCCTCGAGCCGGTCGAGCGCCTCGGCGATGGGGATGGGGAAGCCGCCGGGCCCGATGGCGTGGGTGGCGCGGGCGAGCAGCTGGTCGGGGGCGCCCTCGACCAGCAGGCGGATCGACCTCCCCCCGCCGGGGAGCGGCCACTCGTGGACGCTGGCCGCCAGCTTGTGGCTCGAGTCGAACGGGACCTCCGCCAGGCGGGGGTGGGCCGCTCGCATGGCAGCGACGTCGAGGCCACCCTTGGAAGCGAGCACCACCAGGGCACCGTCGGTGGGGTCGCCGACCAGGGCCCACCCGCTGTCGTCGCTGCGCCGGACGCTCGACTGGCTGCACAGCGCCATGGGTGCCAGCGCCCGCTCCAGGATCCCCTCGGCCAGGTCGTCGGCGCCGTCGATGGCGCCGACCGGCGCGTAGCCCTCCCCCGAGACGGCCAACGAGCGATCCTGCAACACGAGCTGGCGGGCGGTCATCTGGTTGAGGGTGAGGGTGCCCGTCTTGTCGGTGCAGATCACGCTCGTGCACCCGAGGGTCTCCACCCCCGCCAACCGCTTCACGATGGCGTTGCGCTTCGCCATGGTGGACACGCCGATGGCGAGGGTCACCGCCGTCACCGCAGGGAGGCCCTCGGGGATCGACGCCACGGCCAGGGCCACGGCGGTGAGCAGGAGGTCCTCCACGGTCTGCCCCCGGAGCAGGCCGATGCCCACCACGAGGGCGACGATCACGCCGGCGAGGCCGGCCAGGCTGCGCGCCAGGCCGTGGAGCTGGTGCTGCAACGGCGTCAGCTCGTCCGCAGTGCCGCGCAGCAGGTCGGCGATGTGGCCGATCTCGGTGTCCAGCGCCGTGGCCGTGACCACCATCTCACCCCGCCCCCGGGTGACGGTGGTGTTCATGTATGCCATGTTCCGTCGGTCGCCCAACCCCACGCGGTCTCCCGCGACGGGTGAGGTCGACTTGGCCGAGGGGACGCTCTCGCCGGTGAGAGCCGCCTCCTCGACCTCGAGCTGGTGGGCGACCAGCAGGCGGCCGTCGGCGGGGATCCGGTCACCGGCCTCCACGACCACGACGTCGCCCACCACCAGCTCCTCGGCCGCCACGGCGTGCTCCTGCCCGTCGCGGCGGACGCGTGCGGTGGCCACCAACATGGTCCGTAGCGCTGCGAGCGATGCCTCGGCCCGGTTCTCCTGCACGAAGCCGATCACGGCGTTGACGGCTACGACGACGAGGACCACCACCGGTGTCTTCAGCTCCCCCGAGACCAGGAAGCTGATGACCGCGGCCGCGACCAGGATGAGGGTAAGGAGGTCACGAAGCTGAGCCGCCAGCCGCCGCCAGGCCGGCACCGGCACTGCCTCGGGGAGGCGGTTGGGCCCGCTGCGAGCGAGGCGGGCCACCGCCTCCACGCTCGACAAACCGACGTCGGCCTTCACGCCGAGTCGGGCGAGGATCGTGGCGGCATCCTCGGCGTGGGGTGCGTCGCCGGGGGTCCGCGCAGCGGATGCGGTCAGGTTCGTCACGTGGTTGCCTTCGGTCGGGGGTGGGACCGAAGGTCTCTCCCGACCGCCGAAGCGATCCGCTGCCCCGAGCCGCTGGCGGCCGTGATGACGAGGCAGGCACAGCACCGAGGTGCCGGGGATACTCCCCTTCTTCCTGTCACCGAGAGCGTAGCGGCCGGCTAGGCGTCACCGCGCGACGCAGCGGTTGCGCAGCTCGCCGATCACCTCGGCTCCGCTGACGATGACCTCGCCGTCTTGCAGGAAGCGGCCCCTCGGAGCGCCCACCCCCGAGGGGGTGCCGGTGAAGATCAGGTCGCCCGGTTCGAGGGTGCAGATCGACGACAGGTGCTCGACGAGCTCGGGCACGGGGAAGATGAGGTCGGTGGTGCGCGCCTCTTGCATGCGCTCGCCGGCGACCTCGCACCAGATCCCGATGTCGTCGGGGTCGGTGAAGGCGTCGACGCTGACGACGGCGGGCCCGATGGGGCCGTAGGTGTCGAAGCTCTTCCCGAGGGAGAACTGGGCCGGGTTGCCGTTGAGCTGCACCGTTCGGTCGGAGATGTCCTGGCCGAGGCAGAGCCCGGCCACGTGCGCCCAGGCGTCGTCGGCGCTGACGTGGCGACCGCCGTGGCCGATGACCACCACCAGCTCGACCTCCCAGTCGACCGTCGGTCCCGAGAGGACGACGTCGGCGGTGGGGCCGGCCAGGCAGCTCGGGAACTTGGTGAACGTGACCGGCGCCGTGGGCAGCTCGAGGTTCGACTCGGCGGCGTGAGCGCGGTAGTTCAGCCCGATGGCGAAGACCTTGCTCGGCCGGGGCACGCACGCGCCGAGGAGCGTGTCGGCTACGTCGCCACTGGGGGAGCGGTCCGCCGCACGGGCCTGCAGGTCGTGGAGCTCGGGGTGGCGGGCGACGGCAGCCATCGGCTCCGCCAGCGCCTCGTCGCCGCCGAGCACCGCCAGGTCATACCAGTGGTCGCCCTCGACGAGCGCAGCGCGGCCGTCGACGTTGGCCAGCCTGAACATGGAGCACCTCCCGCGTGTGGTCGTCGAATGATCGCAGGCGGACCGCACCGACGGTGACCGCGTGCCCACCGGTGTCGGGGCGCCGTCGCCGCCGCGGCTCCCGCTCCGCCTACTCGAAGGGGCGGTCCTCCCACCACGGGTAGAAGTCGGGCATCCCGTCGCTCACCCGCATGGGGAACTCGGCGGGACGCTTCTCGAGGAACGAGGTCACCCCCTCGCGGGCATCCGCGCTCGCCCCCCGGGCGCCGATGGCGCGCGAGTCGACCTTGTGGGCTTCCATCGGGTGGTCGGCGCCGAGCATGCGCCACAGCATCTGGCGGCTGAGGGCGACCGACACCGGCGCGGTGTGCTCGACGATCTCCCGGGCGATGGCACGCGCCGCGGGGAGCAGGTCGACGGGGGCATGGACGCTGCGGACCAGGCCACCCGCCAGTGCCTCCTCGGCGCCGAAGACCCGCCCGGTGACGACCCACTCCTGGGCCTGGCTGATGCCGACCACCCGTGGAAGGAACCAGCTCGAGCACGCCTCGGGAACGATGCCCCGGCGGGCGAAGACGAAGCCGATCTTGGCCGTCTCGGAGGCGAGCCGGACGTCCATGGGCAGGCACATCGTGATGCCCACCCCCACCGCCGGTCCGTTGATGGCGGCGATGACCGGCTTGGTCGACTCGAAGATCCGCAGCGCGACCCGTCCGCCGCCGTCGCGGGGCACCCCTGCGTCGTCGATGTCGACGCCCACCTCGGCCCCCCGGGCGCCGGCGTCGAAGGTGTCGCCTCCCGACGACAGGTCGGCCCCGGCGCAGAAGCCGCGGCCCCGACCGGTGACGATGACGGCGCCAACGTCATCGTCGGCGTCGGCCCGGTCGAAGGCGTTGAGCAGCTCGTTCATCATCCGCCCCGTGAAGGCGTTGAGCTGGTCCGGGCGGTCGAGGGTGATGGTGAGCACACCGTCGGCCACGTCGTAGGAGATCTGGGTGAGGTCCACACCCCTTTGCTAGCCGAGCCGGAGGAGGTGGCGCGGCGCGCTCAGGTCTCCTCGCTCACCTCGGCCGAGGCCTCGACGGTCTCGTCGCGCAGCTCCACGTCGGGGAGGATGACGCCCCGGGCCCGCAGCTCGTTGCCGACGGCGGACACCATGGCGGCGAGGGGCACGGCGACGAAGGCGCCCACGAGCCCCCCGACGATCGCACCGGTGGTGATCACGACGATGATCACCACCGGGTGGAGGGCCACGGCGCGGGCCATGACGACGGGCTCGAGGAAGTTGCTCTCGACCTGCTGCACGAGGAGGACCACGCCGAGGATGATCAGGGCGTCGGTCAGCCCCCCGCTCACGAGGGCCACGATCACCGCGACGCCACCGGCGAGCGTGGCGCCCACCAACGGGAAGAACCCGCCGAAGAAGGTGAGGATCATGAGCGGGATCACGAGCGGTACCCCGACGATGATCAGGCCGGCGCCGATGCCGATGGCGTCGACGGTGGAGACGACGATCGTGCCTCGCAGGTAGCCGCCGAGGCTGAACCACGCCCGGCTGGCGGTGGCCCGCACGGTCTCCTCGTCGTCCCGGCGGACGTGGCGCATGAACCACGAGGTGATGCGGTCGCCGTCCTTGACGAAGAAGAAGCCGAGCACGAGGGCGATGAGGAACCCGGCCACCACCTCGAGGGCGAGGACCGCCCCGGTGGTGAGCTGCTCGGTGAGCTGCTCGGTGCTGCCCCGGAGCTGTTCGAGCGCCCGGCTCGAGTAGTCCTCGATCTGGCTCTCGTCGAGACCGAGCGGCCCCTCGATCAGCCAGGCCTGGATGTCACCCAGGCCCTCCGAGAAGGCGTCGCCCAGCTCGCTGAACTGACGCACCACCGCCGCCCCGAGGAAGACGAGCACCCCGAAGAAGGCGAGGTAGGCGGGGATGACCACCGCCACGGCCGCCAGGGTGCGCTTCCAGCCCTTGCTCACCAGCCACTGCACGGGCGGGATGAGGGCGGTGGCGATGAGCACGGCGATGAAGATCGGCAGGACGATGACGATCAGGAGGTGAAGCACCACCAGGACCACGACGACGGCGACGGCGACGAGCAGCACCCGCCAGGCGATGGCCGCTACCCGCTCGAGGTTGGGCGGGACACCCGGCGTCGAGCGGTGCTGGTCGGCGCGGCCCGTCATGGCCCCTCGACCCGTCGCGCCTGGACCTCGGCGAGGGCGCGGGCGACGTCGGGGCTGGCGCCCGAGCCAGCCGAGCCGTTGAGCACAAGGAACCAGTGGGGCCCCCGGGTGAAGGCCACGGCATAGGCGGTGAACGTCCCGGCCTCGGACTCGTCGAGCGTCACGTAGCCGCGCGCCCCGTCGACCCCGGGCACGTCGAAGGGCTCGGCCCCCCGGGCGAGGAGGGTCTCGGTGCCATCCTCCAGGTACCGGGCAGCGGCCTCGTCGCTCCCGAGCTCGTAGGCGGCCACGTAGACGACGTCGTCGTCGGGTGTCAGCCAGGCACGCGACCACCCCCGCTGGAACCCGCGGGTCTCGAGCAGGGCGCGCTCGGCCGCGTGGTCGACCTCGGCGGCCGCGGCCCCCTCGAGGTCGAGCGGGCCGGCGCCCATGGCGGCGTCCGCCTGGACGTAGCCCTCGGGGGCGTCCTCGATGAGCAGGTCGGCCATCGACGTGTCCTCCGGCATGGTGGTGGTGGTCTCGGGCGTGAGCTCCAGGGTGCCAGGTGCCGCGTCGCCGATCCGGCCCTCGCCTCCATCACCGCCGCACGCCGCCAGGAGGACGGCGGCGAGGGCGACGGCTCGCACCCTCACCACGCCAGCGCCCCGATGCCCACCATGCCCACGACGCCCATGGTGGCCCATGCCACCACCGGCTCGCGGTGGCGCAGCGCTGCCATCCGCCGGCCCATGGCCGGACCCGACCGGGCGCCGGCCACCACCACGACCATGGTGGTCACGCGGGCGACGGCGAAGGCGGCGCCGGTGGCGGCCGACGCCCACGGCCCGAGCGAGGCGGCGACGAGGAGCATCGCCCACCACGTCCATGACGTCAGGATCGTGAGCGGGCCCACGCCGAGCCGGGCGCCGTACAGCAGGGCGGCGGTCCCGGGGCCGAAGAGCCGCCCCCATGCCTGGGGGACCTGGCGTCCCACGGCAAGGGGGCGGAGCCGGCCGGTGGTCCGGTGGGCGAGGTCGGCGACCACGGCCACGCCGGCGGCAGCCGCTGCCCCGGCGGGGGGCAGCGGCTCCCCGCCCGCACCGGCCCACGCCGCGCCGAGGGCCAGGCCCACAAGCCCGCCGGTGGCGACACCGGCGAGGGCGAGCACCGCCACGACCCACACTCCTTCGGCCCCTCGCACGGAGGGGCGCACGGTCTCGGCGACCGAGAGGCCTCAGGGCGACCAGAGCGACCGCAGCCCGGCCGCCACGGCGAGCACCGCAGCCACCACCGCCGGGATCACCGCCGTGCCGGGTTGGCGCGTGCCGACCAGTAGCCGTCGGGCTGGGCGGACGGCTGGCCGGCGGCTCGGGCCTCGCCGACGGGACGCTCCGACTCGGGCTGAGAGATGACGGGGAGGCCCTGGCCTGCCTGGCCCTGGAGGAAGTGGGTGTCGAAGCGGTTGAGCGACGACTGCAGGTCGTAGATGCCGGCATCGCCGAGGGCGCCGAGGGAGCCGCCGACGACGCCCCGGGCGAGCGAGGGCTCGTGGGCCACGATCCAGCGGTAGATGTCGGCGCCGAGGACGCCGTCGGGGTGGAACAGCAGCACACCCCGGCTCCCGGCCAGGCCGGCCGCCACCTCGGTGCTCCCGGCGGGCACGAGGTTGACCGACAGGTTGATCCGGCGCTCGTCCCGGGCGGCGAGGTCGGCGAGTGCCAGGCCGAGGGCGACATGGTCGGCGCCGTGCACGGCGAAGGCGCCGGCCACCTCCGGTGCCCGCTCGGCCATGCCGGGCCCGACGAGGTAGGTGACGGTGGCGGGGGCGTCGGGGCCGGTCGTGAGCGAGACGGCCTCGTCGAAGCCGACCACCAGGGCGGCCCGCCCGGCGCCGGCGACGGCCGCTGCCGCCGGTGCGGCGGTGGCCGACGGCCCGGTGGCGGCGACGGCCAGCACCCGACTGCCGCCGACGCGCGCCAGCACCCAGCGGGCCGTCTCGGCCGAGGCCGTTGCCAGGTCGTCCGCCTGGTGGACCCTGGTCACCTGCAGACCCATGGACGTCAGCGCCGCGTCGACCGCCGGGGTCATGGCCGGGCCGACCACGAAGGCCTCGACGGCGCCGAGGCGCTGGATCTCGTCGGCCACGGGTGAGGGGACCCGGTCGCGGTCGCTGAGCAGGAGGGGCCCGTGCACCGCGGCGGCGACGGGCCCGGCCACCGAGGCAGCGAGGTGGTCGTGGGCGTCGCCGATGACCACCGCACCCCCGCGCCCTGCGGCCGCCAGCCCGCTGCGGGCGACCGCCACGGCGGCGGCGCTCATCCCTGCGGCCCGCAGCGTGGGCTTGGCCATGACCCGGGGGTCGGCGAGGCAGCTCTCGAGGATGCAGAGGACGTTGGTGCCACTCGGGCAGTACCCGTGGACGTTGGGGTAGTCGACCCGGCAGCAGTCGCAGATCTTCTTCAGCCCGCCGTTGGAGCAGCAACCGGGGCTGGCGTACCAGCACCAGCCCCACACGTCGCCGGGCCCGACGCAGTCGAAGGTCGGGCACTTGGCGGCGACGCCCGACTGCCCGCAGACGCGGGCTTCGGCTCGGTCGGCCAGCAGGGTGGCGAGGGCGGGGCCCCCGGCGACGAGCACCGCCACCTTGGCCATCCGGTCGAGGAAGGAGCGGCGGGTCGTGCGAGCCGCGAGGCGCCGGCCGAGGCGCTCGACGGCGCCGTTGAGGCCGGCGACGCCGGTGGTCGTGGGCTCCTGCCTCACTCGTCCGTCCCCTGGGCCGACTCGGCGCGCTGGCGGGCCTCGAGGAGGAGCTCCTCGACCTGCTCGAGCGAGTTGGCGACCCCCCGGCCCCGGACGATGCCCTCGCGGTCAACCGCCACCACGTAGGGCGTGGACTGGACGTTGAACGCCGAGAAGGTCGGTCTGGTCGTGTCGTCGAGGTCGATGACGTGCATGGCGAGCTCCCGGTACTGGCGGCGCAGGGCGTCGAGCGAGGGGCGGAGTGTGGCGCAGACCTCGCAGGTCGGCGCGGTGAAGGCGAGCAGTGTGGCCCCGGCCTCGCCGTAGCGGTGCTCGGCGGCCATCGGCGCCGGGCGGTCGAGCTCGGGCCCCTCGCCGGCGAAGTGCACGCCGAGGGGGTGGAGACGGGCGTGGAGCACCCCGATCTGGCGCAGCAGCGCCACCACCGACACGGCGAGCACGAGGACGGCCAACCACAGCAGGACGTACGAGGCGACCCACACGCTGCCGCTCATGGCCGCCTCACCCTGGCCCGCCGCTCAGGTCGACTCGGAACGTCGCCCCGGTGGCCCGGCGGACCTCGCAGAGGGCCAGGACCAGGGCGGCCACGGCGGCGGCGGTGGTCACCGCCACCACCGACTCGAGGGTGGGGACGACGACCCGTGGTGCAGTGGCGGCGATCACCGCGGCGAGGGCGAGGACGCCGTTGCGCACGAGCTCCACGAACGACACCGGCTCGCTCCGGGCGGTGCCGAAGCAGCCGCAGCCCACGTCGACGCCGGCCCGCAGGGCGCGGACCAACAGGGTGGTGAAGCCGGCGAGCACCGCCAGCGCTACCACCGCCGCCCACCCAGGCACGAGGACCAGGCCGGCCGCAAGGCCGAGCTCGGCGACGGGCACGGCGGTGGCGAGGCCGGCGGGCGCCGGGAGCCCGAAGGCGCGGAAGGTGCGCTCGGTGGTGCCCCGGTCGCGCAGCTTGGCGACACCCGCCCAGGCGAAGGTGGTGGCGAGCACCAGGGCGACGCAGTAGGCGACGGCGTCCACGGTCAGGAGCCCTCGTCGTCGCTGGGTCCGATGCTGGTGGCGCTGGATGCCGGTGGGGACGCGACGACCACGGCGGTGGTGTGCACCGGTGAGGACGACCCACCGGTCGACCCGCGGAAGGTGGCGTCGCCGTAGGCGAAGACGCCGCCGTCGCGCGCCACCAGCCAGTAGCCGTCGCCGGTGGCGGTGGTTGCCATGCCCACGATGGGCTGGTTGAGGGCGATCCCGCCGGCGGACCCTTGGAAGCGGGCGGCGCCGAAGCTGAAGACGCCGCCGTCGCGCGCCACCAGCCAGTAGCCGTCGCCGGAGGGGTGGGCGGCCATGCCGACCACCGGCTCGTTCAGCCGCCGGTCGCCGGTGGAGCCGCGGAACGGCGTCCCGCCGAAGGCGAAGACCCCTCCGTCGGCGGCCACGAACCAGTAGCCGCGGCGGGGCGATGCCGCCATGCTGACGATGGGTTCGTTCAGGGTCAGGTTGCCCGTGGAGCCGTAGAACGGGGCCCCGTGGCTGAACACGCCGCCGTCGCGCGCCACCAGCCAGTAGCCGTCGCCGGAGGGGTGGGCGGCCATGCCGACCACGGGCTCGTTGAGGGCGATGCCGGAGGTGCTGCCACGGAAGGGAGCGTCCCCGGCGCGCAGGACCACGCCGCTGGCGGTGGCCATCCAGTAGCCCTCGCCGCTCGGGGTGCCGGCGGCGGCCACGACCGGCGAGGGCAGGCCACCGACCCCGGCGTCGCCGAGGGTGGCGGCGTCGCTGAAGGTCCGCACCCCGCCGTCGGCGTCGACGAGGCGGTAGCCCTGGGCGCCACCGCCGGCTGCCGTGGTGGCTCGGTGGCCGCCGCCGTCGTGGCTGGCGCCGCCACCGACGGTGAGGCCCGCCACCAGCGTGATGGCCGCGAGCAGGAGGGCAGCGGCCGCGGGCGAGCGCCGCTTCCGCATGGTGGATAGCGTGGCGCCGCCGAGCACCGACCAACGGTAGCCCGGTGGTCGCACCGACACGGGCGCAGGCGGATCTCGCCCGCCCCTTGCATCTGGTCTGGATCGGCCGATGGGGTGCGTGAGGTTCGAGCGGTGACCCGGGGAGTGGCCGATGGCGATGGCAGGTGAGCGGGGTGGCGCCCTCTCGTTGGACCGCGTCGTGTCGGGTGCGGTCACCTCGGAGGTCTTGAGCCTGGTGCGGGTGCGGGAGGGCGACGACGGCGTCGCCCGGCTCCTCGAGCTGGCAGGGGAGCGACGCTCGGTCGCGGAGCTCGAGGACCTCACGGACTGGAGCTCCTATGAACAGGGCCGCTGCCTGCTCGAGGCCGCCGGCGAGGTCCTGGGCGGCAGCCACCACCTCCGGGAGGTGGCGCAGCACTGGGTGCGCGCCGGGGCTGCCGGTGACGTCGCCGCCGTCCTGCAGTCCCTCGGGTCGCCCGAAGCGCTGCTCGAGGCCATGCCGGAGGTCGTGTCCAAGTTCTCGACGGTGACGCCGATGGAGACCGTCGAGGTCAGGGAGGGCGGTGGCGTCGTGGCGGCCTGGCCGATCGAGGGGGCACCCCGCTACCGGGAGGTGTGCGACTACACCGCCGGCGCCCTCGGCATCGTCCCGCTCATCTTCGGGCTCGGGCCCGCCGAGGTGCGCGAGGTGGCCTGCGTCCTCGACGGGAGCGACCGGTGCGTCTTCGACGTCCGCTGGGCCGCCCACACGAGCAGTGAGGCGGCGGCCGAGGCGCTGCGCGGCGAGCTGGCGGCCGTGAACGCCCGCTTCGACAGCTTCCGGCGGACGGTGGCGAGCCTGGTGGCCGGAGGCGACCTCGACGAGCTCCTGCGGCGGATCGTCGACCAGGCCAGCGGCGCCGTGCGGGCCCCCGCCCACCTGCTGGCGATCCGGATGGGGTCGGGAGCGCCGCTGGTCCACAGCGTGGGCCTCACCAGTGGCGAGGCGGAGCTACTGGCGGACGACGTGCTGACCGGCGACCCGGACGACGGCGCTGGCTCTCGCCTCGTGGTCGACGTCACCTCCGACGGGCGCCGCCACGGCCGCCTCGTGGCCCTCTTTCCCCCCGGGTCCCGCTTCCTCGAGGCCGACCGCTCGCTCCTCGCCGACTACGCCGACTTGGCTGCGGCCGCCATCGCCCAGGCCGCGGCGCTCGAGAGCACCCGCCGCGACGCCCTCACCGCCACGGCCCTCCTCGATCTGGCGTGCACCCTGGCCGAGACGACCGACGGCGTCGAGGTGGCCGAGGCCCTCGTCGAGGCGGTCACGGAGGTCATCGACTGCGACCGGGTTGCCGTCTACCTCTTCGACCGGGAGACAGCGCTGCTCCAACCCGTTTCCTTCCGGGGCTTCCCCGCCGAGCACGAGGCGTTCCTGCGAAAGGTGACCATCTCGGCCGACGACACCCCCCTGTTCGAGCAGATGCTCACCATGCCCGAGCCGCTCTGCTTCACCGCTGACGTCGACGACCCGTGGGTCGGCGCCATGATGCAGGCCACGGGCCTGGAGGCCGTCGTGGTCAATCCGCTGGTGAGCGCCGAGCGCTTCTACGGCGTCAGCGCCGCGGGGGTGGTGGAGCGGCCCGAGCGCCTCGAGCCCACCCCGGAGCTGCTCGCCCGGTTCCGGGCCCTCGCCGATCAGAGCGCCACCGCGCTGCGCAACGTCGAGCTCGTGGCCCACATCCAGCACCAGGCGCTCCACGACGGACTCACCGGCCTGCCGAACCGGGCGCTCTACGAGGACCGGGTCGAGCTCGCCCTCCAGCGCGCTCGGCGGACCGGCCACGAGGTCGCCGTGCTCTTCGTCGACCTCGACGACTTCAAGAAGGTCAACGACACCTACGGCCACCGCGGTGGCGACGAGGTCCTGTGCCTGGTCGGCGAGCGCCTGCGCGGCTGCTTGCGGGCGAGCGACACCGTGGCCCGCCTCGGCGGTGACGAGTTCGTGGTGCTGGTGGCCGACTCGCCCAACGGGGCGGGCATGGCCGCCGAGGCGGTGGCCGCAAAGGTCCTCGACGCCCTCCGGATGCCCTTCGCGGTCGACGGCGGCGAGGTCGTGGTGTCGGGGAGCATCGGCATCGCCACCTCGATCGGCGGCGACCAGGACCGGGCCGCGCTGCTACACGCCGCCGACGACGCCATGTACGCGGCCAAGGCGGCCGGGAACGGCCGCTGGGCGGTCGCCGGGTCGTAGCCGGGGTCAGCCGGCGTCGTCGTCGGGCGGTGCGGCCGGCGGGGGCAGGGTCACCACGGTGGGGTCTTCGTGGTGGGCGCGCCGCCAGGTCCCCTCGGCCCGGGAGACGACCTCGCGGAGGGGCAGTCCCGTGCGCTCGGCCACCCGGACGGCGTCGTCGTGCTCCACCTTGGCCCGGCCTGGCGAGACCTTGACCCGCACCACCAGGCCCTCGACCTCGACCTCGTCGACGGTGCGCCGCACCGGCCAACGCTCGATGGTCCCGCCGCGGACGCCGAGGGTGCCGGTCTCGGCGACGAGCACGCCTCGGATCTCCGCCGCCAGAGCCACGTCGGCCAGCACGCTCACGGTGTGAGCCGGCCGGCCCTTCTTCATCACGATGGGGGTCACCCAGGCATCGTGGGCACCGGCGTCGAGCAGGGCGGCGATGGTGTGGGCGAGGGTCTCGCCGGTGACGTCGTCGACGTTGGCCTCGAGCAGCACCACCGGCTGGCCTCCTGTGCTGGAGGCGGTGGCCGGCGACCGCTCGGCCCGTCCCACCACGACCTGGGTCATGTTGGGCAGGTCGTCGAGCTCGCGGGTGCCGGCCCCGAAGCCGCTGGCGGTGATCGTCATCGCCGGCATCGGCCCCCACGAGGTGGCGAGTGCCGCCAGCAGACCGGCGCCGGTCGGCGTGGTGAGCTCCACGCCGACATCGAGGCCCCGCGTCGGTGCGCCGGCCAGGAGGGCGACGACCGCCGGCGCCGGGTTGGGGAGGGCGCCGTGGGCGGTGCGCACCATGCCGGTGCCGGTCGCCACCCGGCTGGCGGCCACCTCGTCGACCTCCAGCACCTCCAGTGCGGCGGCCACCCCCACGATGTCGACGATGGCGTCGATGCCGCCCACCTCGTGGAAGTGCACCTGCTTGAGGGGCCGGCGGTGCATGCGAGCCTCGACCTCGGCGATGCGGGCGAAGGTGGCCAGTGCCCGCGCCCGGACCCGCTCGGGCAGGCGCGCCTCCTCGATGACGCCGGTGATGTGGGTGTAGGTGCGCACCACGGTGTCGTCGGCGGCCACGACCACCGCCGAGGTGGCGGCGATGCCGCCCCGCATCGTGGGGCGAGCCTCGAGGCGCCAGCCGGTCACCGGCAGCCGTCGCAGCAGGGCCCGGACCTCGTCGACGTCGGCGCCGGCGTCGATCAGGGCGCCGAGGGCCATGTCGCCGGCGATGCCGGCGAAGCAGTGGAACCAGGCGACGGTGGACCCGCCGGTGCCGTCAGCCATGGCGGCCGAGGACCCCGACGGTGCGGGCCACGGCGCAGGCGGCGCCGAAGCCGTTGTCGATGCCGACCACGGTGATGCCCGCCGCGCAGCTGGAGAGCATGCCGAGGAGGGCGGTCACGCCCTCGAGAGCGGCGCCGTACCCGACGCTGGTGGGCACCGCCACGATCGGGGCGGCCACGATGCCGCCCACCACGCTGGGCAGCGCACCCTCCATGCCGGCGACCACCACGACGACCTCGGCGGCGGTCAGGTCGTCGAGCGCTTCGAGCAGGCGGTGCACCCCGGCGACGCCCACGTCGGTGACCCGGACCGTCCGCAGCCCGTAGGCGGCCAGGGTGGCGGCGCACTCGTCGGCCACCGGCAGGTCGGCCGTCCCGGCGGTGACGACGGCGATCCGCTCGCTGCGCTCGGGCGACGGTCGCCACACCACCGTCGCCGGCCCGTCGCCGGTGACGGTGAGGGTGCCGCCCGGTGCGGCGGCGAGGGACGCGGCGACCTGGGCCTGGTCGGCCCGGGTGAGCAGGACCGGCCCGTCGCCGACCGACAGCAGCTCGGTGACGATGGCGGCGCACTGCGCCGGTGCCTTGCCCGGTCCGTAGACCGCCTCGGCCACGCCCTGGCGCAGTCGCCGGTGGTGGTCGACGCGGGCGAAGCCGAGGTCGGCGAAGGGGAGGCGCCGCAGTGCCGCCATTGCGTCGTCGGGGGCGACGGTGCCTGCCCGCACCCCCTCGACCAGCGCTCGGAGCGCGACCTCGTCCACCCCTCCATCCTTGCCGCTTCGGCCCGGCCCGGGCGACGCCGTAGCCTGCAGCGCCATGCCACGCATCGGCTTCCTCGGCCCCCTCGGCACGTTCACCGAACAGGCGCTGTTGACCCAGGCCGACCTGGCGGCCGCCGAGCTGGTGCCGCTGGCCTCCATCCCCGACGTGCTCGCCGCCACCAGCGATGGCGAGGTCGACCTCGGCTTCGTGCCCATCGAGAACTCCATCGAGGGCTCGGTCAACATCACCCTGGACGCCCTCACCTTCGATGCCGACCTCCTGTTGCAGCGCGAGGTGGTGATCAACGTCGTCATGAACCTGCTGGTGCCGCCAGGGGTCACCCTGGAGCAGGTGGAGCGGATCGTCTCGATCCCCGTGGCCACCGCACAGTGCCGGCGGTGGTTGCAGGCCCACCTGCCCGACGCCGAGCACGTGCCCGCCAACTCCACCGCCGAGGCGGCTCGCCTCGTGGGCGAGGAGCGCGACGGGCGCTCGGCCGCCATCGCCCCGGCGCTGGCCGGTGAGCTGTACGGCCTCACCGCCCTGGGCACCGACATCGAGGACCACCCCGAGAACCAGACCCGCTTCGTGGTGGTCGCCCGGTCCGGGGTCCCGGCGCCCACCGGGCACGACAAGACCACGATCGTGTGCTTCCAGCACGCCGACCGACCCGGCAGCCTCCTCGGCATCCTCCAGGAGTTCTCGGCGCGGGCCATCAACTTGACCTACCTCTCCTCCCGGCCCACCAAGCGCAGCCTCGGCGAGTACTGCTTCTTCATCGACCTCGAGGGCCACCTCGCCGACGAGGTGGTGGCCGACTGCCTGCGCGAGCTCAAGGCCAAGCTGGCCGACGTGAAGTTCCTGGGGTCGTACCCCGCCGCCGGCGACCAGGGTGACGCCGTGCGGCGTGACGTGGTGGCCTCGTGGCGGGCGGCCGACGAGTGGCTGCGCGCCATCCGAGCCGACGTGGTACCCGGCGAGGGGTAGCGTCGCGGGGCGAGGAGCGGTGGCAGAGTCCGGTCGATTGCAGCTGCCTTGAAAGCAGCCGGCCCTCCGGGGCCCGGGGGTTCGAATCCCTCCCGCTCCGCCACGAGGCCGGTCCGGCCGCCTCGCCCGGTATGGTGGTGCGGCTCATCGGGAGAGGTGCCGGAGCCAGGTTGAACGGGACGCCCTGCTAAGGCGTTGTGGTCCGCAAGGGCCACCGTGGGTTCGAATCCCACCCTCTCCGCTCTGCCCCCCGCTGTCTGTCGGGGAGGGCGTGCCGGTTCGGTGTGACCGAAGTCACCCGGACCAAATGTTACGGATCGGCGTCGCGACCGGTAACGTTCTCGCAACAACCACAACCAGCACGTCCTCGACGCGCGCCGCGACCTGAGCCCCAGGTCCCTCTGGCAGCGTCCCGACACCTGTCCGCTCCTCGCTCGTTTGCGTGAGGGGAGTGCGGTTGCCCCCTCCCACCAGCTCGCCTGGCGGGTGCGCGTGGTGGCCCCGGGCCTGGAGGTTCTCCCGTGATCACCCATCCCCTCGATCGACGCACGACGCCCATGGCGCCGCTCCCGGAGCGCCGCGCCACCCGGTGGCCCCTGCGTCGCGCTGTGGCCGCCGCTGCGGCGTTCGCCACGGTGGCCGGCCTGGCCCTGGTGCCGTCGTCGTTGCCCGCGTCGGCCGATGCCGGCTCCGTCTACGGCTTCGGCAGCGCCGGCGACCACGGCGAGCCCGGCGCCGCCGTCGCCGAGGTGGCGGGCATCGCCGCCGCCCCCCAAGGAGAGGGCTACCTCGTCGCCACCCGCGATGGCGGTGTCCACGCCCGCGGCGACGCCTCCTTCCACGGCTCGATGCACGGCACCCCCCTCGCCCAGCCGGTGGTGGGCATCGCCGCCCACCCCACGGGCGACGGCTACTGGATGGTCGCCCGCGACGGCGGGATCTTCTCCTTCGGCGCCGCCGAGTTCTTCGGCTCCACCGGCGCCATGCGCCTGAACCAGCCGATCGTCGGCATGAGCCCGACCCCCTCGGGCGAGGGCTACTGGATGGTGGCCTCCGACGGTGGCGTCTTCTCCTTCGGCGACGCACGCTTCCTCGGCTCGATGGGTCACACCGCCCTCAACTCGCCGGTGGTCGGCATGGCCACCACCCCGAGCGGCGACGGCTACTGGATGGTCGCCGCCGACGGCGGGATGTTCTCCTTCGGCGACGCGGTGTTCCGCGGTTCCGCCGCCGACAGCCCCAGCGCCGACATCGTCGGGATGGATGTCTCGCCCTCCGGTGACGGCTACTGGCTGGCGACCGAGCACGGCGGGATCTTCTCCTTCGGCGACGCCGGCTTCTACGGGTCGTTCGGCGAGACCCGCCCGCAGGCGCCCATCACCGGCGTCGCCGCTCAGCGCACCGGTGACGGCTACTGGCTGGTCACCGGCAAGCCCGAGCCGGCTCCCGACGTGCACTCCGCCTCAGTTGACCCCCGCTGGGACCGCCTGGCGGAGTGCGAGTCCGGTGGCAACTGGTCGATCAACACCGGCAACGGCTACTACGGCGGGCTGCAGTTCAGCCTCAGCTCGTGGCGGGCCGTCGGCGGCACCGGCTACCCCCACCAGCACTCCCGCCTCACCCAGATCGAGATGGGAGAGCGCCTCCGGGCCGAGCAGGGCTGGGGTGCCTGGCCCCATTGCAGCCGCAAGCTCGGCTACACCTAGGGGCTCACGGGTCCTGTACCGACGGGAGGCCTTCCCAGCCTCCGCAGGCTCCGGCTGGGCCCCTTCCGTCGGCGCCACAAGCTCGCTGTCCGCTGAAGAGGGTCCCGGCCTCCGGCCGGGGCCTTCTTCGCGGTCAGGTGGTGTCGGTCTTGTCCTTGGCGAAGAAGCCGAGGATGGCGCTGAGCACCGCCAGGATGAGGGCGACGTAGAGGACCCACCGCAGGGCGCGCAGCACCACGCCGAGGATGCTGAGCACCACGATGGCGGCGACGATGACGCCGATGACTCGCCACATGGGCGGACCTCCCTGGTCGACGGGTCGCGGGGATGTTCCCCGTCCCCGCTCCCGCCAGTCCACCCGCTCGGGGCGCACGCGTCCACCGGCGGTGGCCGGGCCGCGCCGGCGACCGGGCGGCTAGAGGAGGTCGAGCAGCTCGCGGGGGTGGCGAAGGACGACATCTGCCGCCAGGTCGACGGCCCGGGGGTTCCACGCCGCGGCGGCGAACGCGGCGCCCTCCGCAGCAGCGCAGCGGGCGTCGTGGGCGGTGTCGCCGACGAAGACGACGTCGGCCCCGCGCATGTCGAGGGCAGCCAGGACGGGGCCCAGCCGCTTGGGGCCGCCACCGAAGTCGTCGGCGAAGAGGGCGACCTCGGGCTCCCAGCCGAGGCCAGCCAGCTCAGCGACGCCCGAGACCCTCGCTTTGTTGGAGCACACCGAGTAGCCGGACAGCGCGGCGAGCGCTTCATCGACCCCGGGGAAGGGTCGGGCCTCGGAGGTGTCGTAGGCGGCGAGGTAGTCGTCGAGTGCCAGTCCGAGGCGGGCGCACTCGTCGGCCACCACGTGGCCGAAGGTGACCTGATCGGCGGGCACGCCGAGGCGGACGAAGGCGCCGGCCAGGGCGGCGTCGGAGTCGAGCAGGGTGCCGTCGAGGTCGAAGACGAGGTAGGGCATGGCTCCTCCGGGTGGGGTGCCGCCATGGTGGCCGATGCCGTCAGGGCGACGGCATCGGCGGTGCCGGCCCGCCCGGCGGTGGGTCTGAGGCCTCGATGATGAGGCGGGGGCCCCGGTCGTAGGTGAGGTAGCTCCAGGCCCAGTTGACGAACACGCTCAGGCGGTTCCGGAACCCCACCAGCAGGAGGAGGTGGAGGCCCAGCCACGCCAGCCACGCCGGCGTCCCCGAGAGCCGGATGCCGAGGGGGAGGTCGGCCACCGCCGCCCGGCGGCCGATGGTGGCCATGGTTCCCCGGTCGCGGTAGCGGAACGGCGCCGGGCTCGTGGTGCCCTCGGCCTCGGCCCGCAGGACCGGCCCGACGTGGGCGCCCGACTGCTTGGCCACCGGGGCGAGCTGGGGGAGCGGCCGCCCGTCGGGCCCGAGGACGGCGGCCACGTCACCAACGGCGAAGGCCTCGGGGTGGCCGGGGAGGCGGAGGTCGTCGCCCACGACGATCCGCCCACCGCCGGTCTGGTCCACTCCGAGGGCGTCGGCGAGGGGGTTGGCGCGCACGCCTGCCGCCCACACCAGCGTCGAGGTGTCGATCCGCTCGCCCGACGTCAGGGTCAACGCGTCGGCGGCGACCGACGCGACCTGCTGACCGAGGCGCAGCTCGACACCCCTTCGGCGCAGCTCCTCCACCCCGTGGCGACGTGATTGGGGGCTGAACGGGCCGAGCACGGTGTCGGCCATCTCGACCAGCACCACCCTTGCGCGGTGGACCGCCAGGCGGGGGAAGTCGTGCCGCAGTACCATCTCGAAGAGCTCCATGAGGGCGCCGGCGATCTCCACCCCCGTCGGCCCGCCGCCCACCACCACGAAGGTCAGGGCGCCGCGGTCGATGAGCAAGGGGTCCTCGTCGGCGGCCTCGAAGCGCTCGAGGATGTGGTTGCGCAGCCGGATGGCGTCGGTCAGCGAGTACAGCGGGAAGCCGTGCTCCTCGGCGCCGGGCACCCCGAAGAACCCCGCCACCGCGCCTGCCGCCAGCACCAGCCGGTCGAAGGGAAGGGCGGGGTGGTCGCCGTCGAGCTCGAGGGTCCGCTGGTCCCAGTCCACTCCTGTCACCACGCCCCGCCGCACCGTCACGTTGTCGACGCCGGCGACGATGCCGCGGACGGCGTGGCTCACGTCTGCCGCCGCCAGGCCGGCCGTGGCGACCTGGTAGAGGAGGGGCTGGAAGGTGTGGAAGTTGTTGCGCTCGACCAACGTGACCTCGGCCCGCGAGCCCGCCAGCGCTCGTGCGCAGTCGAGGCCGGCGAAGCCCGCACCCACGATGACCACCCGCATGATCGTGATTGTGTTCACAAGATGGGCCCGGCGTCGAGGGGTTTCCAGGGACCGCAGGTCGGCTGGGAGCCTCAGGACCGAGGCGGTAGGCTCGTCCCTCGCAATCCAGCGCTCGTAGCTCAACGGATAGAGCATCTGACTACGGATCAGAAGGTTGGGGGTTCGAATCCCTCCGAGCGCGCGAGAATGCCCTGGTCATCGGGTTCGTGACCTGAGCAGTGCCTCGCTTCGGACCCCTCTTGGCAATCCGTTGGCAATCCCGACGGGTCGCAACCTGAGAGGGAGGTCCCCATGCGAGGGCACCTGCAGCAGCGCAGCCGCGACACCTGGCGGCTGAAGGTCTACGTCGGCCGATCGGCCGACGGGAAGCGCCGGTACATCGAGCGGACGGTGCGCGGCAGCCGCCGGGACGCCGAGGGTGAGCTCGCCCGCCTGGTCGTCGAGGTCGACGAGGGTCGCCACGTCGCCTCGGCGCCGATGACGGTCTGCGAGGTGGTCGACCGGTGGCTCGAGATCAAGGCGTCGACGGTGGAGGCCAACACCGAGCGGGGCTACCGGTGGGTGGCCGAGCGCTTCGTGAAGCCGGCCTTCGGCGACCGCAAGGTGGCGTCGATCCGCACGCTCGAGCTCGACCACTGGTACCAGCAGCTCCGGTCGTCGGGCGGCCGGCGCGGCAGGCCGCTGTCGGGGCGCACGGTGCGCTACTGCCACACGGTGATGCGCCAATCGCTCGAACAGGCGCGCAAGTGGGGCCTCATCGCCCGCAACCCGGCAGTCGACGCCACACCGCCGGCAGCTCGCCGGACGGAGATCAAGCCGCCTTCGGTGGCCCAGGTCCACGATCTGCTGGCAGCCTCCTTCGAGTTCGATCCTGACTTCGGCGTCTACCTCTGGCTGCTCGCCGTCACCGGTTGTCGTCGGGGCGAGGGGTGCGCGCTGCGGTGGAGCGACATCCGGTGGGACCGAGGCGAGATCGCCATCAGCCGCTCCATCGCCCAGGTCGACCAGCAGCGGATCGAGAAGGACACCAAGACCCACCAGGCCCGCCGAGTGTCCGTCGATTCCGCTACGGGTGACCTGCTGCGTGAGTTCCACCTCCGGGCCCGGGAGCGGGCCCTGGCGGTCGGGGTGGCGCTGGCCGACGATGCGTTCCTGTTCTCCGAGGAGGCCGACGGCTCGGCGCCATGGCGACCCGACGTCTGCACGAACTGGTTCGGTCGCCTCCGGGCCGACCTCGACCTCGACCACGTCCGGCTCCACGACGTCCGCCACTTCGTGGCCACCGCGCTCGGCGACGCCGGCACGCCGATCGCCACCATCAGCGCCCGCCTCGGCCACCGGGACAAGGCCACGACCCTGAACATCTACAGCCACTCGCTCCCGGCCACGGATGCCGAGGCCGGCGCCGTCATGGGCGCGCTGCTCGGGACGATCCCGGATGGGCGCGGTCGGGCCACGAGTGGCCCAGGGTCCTGATGAGCGTCGGCAAGCAGTGCTCAGCGCGCCGACGGCGCGAGAGCCACCATCGCAGCGCCGGGCAGAAGGGTCCATGCTCGTGGAGGAGTGGTCGCCAGCTTCGCGGGTGAGCAGCCGGGTGGGGGGCCTCGCAGGGGTAGGGGGTTGACATCGGGGGGTACAGTCCGCATGTAGTGCACGTACAACTGTGCGACAGCACACTTGTGGTAGTGCTACAGTCAGCCGGCGTTTGACCGACAGTGAAGTATGCACTTCCCGAAGGGCGTGGAAGCGGTCGAGCCCGTGAGAGGAGCGTGTGCGGATGACCCGCACCACGGATGAGAGGGTCGAGGCGGTCATCGAGGCGCAGGAGCGCGCCTACAAGGAGTCTGTCCAGCGCTCTGCCGTGCAGATCGCCGCGCAGCTCTTGGAGATGGTCGGCCAGCGGATCGCAGCCGTCGGGGTCGGGCTCTCCGACGCTCGCCCGATCCGGGCCTGGGCCGCCGGAGGAGAGATCCGCTCCGACAACGAGGAGGGGCTACGGCTGCTGTACCGCGTCGCCCGCTCGATCCAGCTCGTCTACGACGAGGAGACCGCTCGAGCGTTCCTGCGGTCCAGCAGTCCGTTCCTGGGGGACCGCTCGCCGCTGGAGGTCGTCGCCGAGGGCGATGCGCGGGCGGTGCTGGAAGCGGTGCGCGCCTTCCTTGAGGACTGACGACAGGCTCGCTTCCTCGAGCACGGGTGTCTGGAGCAACGGCTACGCCGGGTCCACGGGCGTGGGGGCGTGTCGGTCGACGTGCAAGAGGCGGTGGGAGCGCGCGCAGCGTGAGACGCAGGTGTCCCGGAGGGAAACCTGCAAGGGTGTGTCCGGAGGATGGGATGGTTCCCGGACTCACGGTGCGTGGGATCCCGGATCGCAAACGACTGTTGCGCTCTCGTGCGGGACGGCCAGCGACAGTAGGAACGCCGGGTTCCTATGGAGTCGGGAATCCGCGCCCCTCGCTCGTGCGAGATGGGTGTGGCGTCCACCCACGGCTGCCGGAGCGCTACAAGGGCGCCCGTTCGTCGCCCTCGGCGACTGTCACCTGGCGGCAGCAGCACTCCGGATGCCGAGCGCAGGCCTGCACGATCACGCCGTGCTGCACGAGGCAGCCACAGTCTGCGCAGGCGATCTCCACGACCCCGACGGTAGCGGGCAGGGCCGGCGATCTCGACCCGCCGAGAGGCGTGGAGTGCCTCTCTTCCATCGGATCCCGGAGCCAGTCCGCCTGGTTCGCTCCTGTCCAAGAGGTTTCCGGTTTCCGTCCCGTGCCAGGTCCAGCGGGTCCCGCACAGTACGAATTCGGATTCCTGCGCGAGATCCCGTGCTCCTCAGTGGCCTAGTGAGGTAACTGGACCATCGAGGAGGTCACCATGCTGAACCGCTCCA